>CAXRFJ010000679.1:0-4607 GCA_964229475.1 Rubrivirga sp. | reverse complement strand
GCGATGGTCGTCGTGCTCGACGTGTGGCTCCACCTCGGCGGCGGCCTCGGCGCGCCCGACCTCGCCGGGTGGTTCGACGCGGCGAGCGAGCGCGGGCTCGGGTCGTGGCTGTCGGTCACGCAGACGGCCCTCGTCGCCCTGACGCTGTGGGCCGTGGCCGCCGTCGTGCGCGGGGCGGGCGCGCCGCGGGCCCGCGTGGCCGGCTGGGTCGCGCTGGCGGCCTTCGTGTCGTACCTCGCCCTCGACGACGGGACGCGGCTCCACGAGCGCGTGGGCGCCGCCTTCGCCGACTCGGCGGCCAGCGAGCGCGGGATCGGGGCGGCGTTCCCCAGCTACTACTGGCAGCTCGTGCTGGGGCCGGCGTTCGCGGGGATGGGCCTGTTCATGGGCGCCTTCCTGTGGCGGGAGTTCCGGGGGAGCGGGCTCTGGCGCCACGTCGGCGGCGCGTTCGCGCTCCTCGCGACGGCCGTCGCGCTCGACTTCGTGGACGGCCTCCCGGGGGGGCACCCGCTCGACCTGATCGGGCGGGTCGGGGCGCTGGCGGCCGTCGAGGGCTGGGCCGCGGCGTGGTTCGACCGCACCGGGTTCAGCGCCGTCCTCCACCTGTCGCGGATCGTCGAGGAGAGCCTCGAGATGGTCGCGATGACGCTCCTCTGGACCGCGTTCCTGACGCACCTGACGCGCCTGGTGCCGGGCGTCGTCCTGACCTGGGCAGCGGACGAGCCGCCCCTGGCGCTCGCGCCCCGCCCGGCGCGGGCCCGGTGGAGGGGGTCGGCGGAGGCCCCCGAGCGGGCGGCGGCCTGAGCGCCCCGGCCCCCGTCTCCCCGCCGGTGCGACCGCCGTCCTCCGCGGAGCCGTCTCGACCTGGGACGCGCGCGCCGAACGGGGCCGGGACGGGCCCGAAAGCGCCGTCTCACCGGCGCGCTCCGGCTCCCGGGGCGGGAACCGGTGCGTTCCATTTCGAGACGGGCAGACGCGGCCGGCTGAGGGACGGAACGGATGTGGCGATTGGGAGGAGGTCCGCCCACGACGCCATGCCCCAGACGCTCCTCGCGCTCCTCGCCATCCTCATCTTCTCGTTCTTCGCGCTCTCGCAGCACGAGGCGACGGCCGACGTCGAGCAGTTCGCGGTGACGGCCGAGGTCGAGTTCGCCGCGCAGCGCCTCGCCCGCCAGCGGCTGGCGGAGGTCCTCGCCCGCGCCTTCGACGAGGCCGACGTCGGGCTCGACCGCGCGCGCATCAGCCCCGACGGGCTCTCGGCGCTCGGGCCCGACGACGGCGTCCTCATGGAGACCACCGAGGCCGACTACGACGACGTCGACGACTTCCACGGCGCCGGGGCCCAGCCGGTCACGGCCGACTGGATGGACGAGACGATCGACTACTGGCACACGACGACCGTCCGCTACGTCGACCTCGCCACCGGCGCCCCGAGCCTCACGCCGACGCTCGCCAAGGAGATCACCGTCGAGGTCCGCGCCGCGCCGGCCGGCGTCGTCGGGACGCCCCAGATCGCGGCGACGCTGAGCCAGATCGTCACGCCCACCTCCCAGCCCTAGCCATGGCGTTCATCTTCGACCACCTCGTCGCGTTCCTCGTCGGCACGGCGCTCCTCGTCGGGCTCGTGTTCTTCCAGCAGCGCGGCCAGCAGAGCGCCATCGAGTCGACGGTCCGGTTCCGCACGGAGACGCAGGCGGCGTCGTTCGTGGAGATGCTCTCGCGCGACCTCGAGAACGCGCGGACGAAGCAGCAGGCCAAGGCCGCGCTCGGGCTCTACGAGGCCGACGACGTGACGAGCTGGGGCGGCCCGCGCGAGCGCGCGCTCGGCGTCCACATGGCGGGGGGCCAGCTCGAGTGGTTCCAGTTCGTGACGCTCGCCGACCCCACGCAGGGCGAGCTCTCCCCGCTCGTCGCCGTGGCGTACCGGATGGAGCCGACCGGCGAGCAGGCCACGGCGAGCGGCGAGGTCCGCAACCTCTACCGGATCGTCCGCTACGTCTACGACGGGACGGGCGGCTGGGTCGTGGCCGGCGGCAGCCCGTCCACCGTCGTCGGGTTCGACCTCGTGGTGCCCGGCGGCGCGACGGGCCGGATCACCGAGCTCCCCGCCCGCCTCGACGTCCAGGTCGAGATGGCCTTCGCCTCGCCCGACCAGCTCGCCGCCGACCAAGCCCAGCGCGCCGAGGTCGGGCTGACGCAGCAGGGCGCGACGGCCCGCGTCTACGCGGCCGGCACCGGCAGCCGGGCGCTCCCGGCCTCCCAGGGCAGCGCCGGGATCCCGCGCGTGCCGTGGGTCGGCCCGTACGTCCCGCCGCCGCCGTCGGCGCCGGCGCCCGGAGGCGGGGGCGGCGGAGGTGGGGGCGGCGGGGGTGGCTCCGGCGCCGGCGGCTCCGGCGGCGGCGGCGGCACCACCGTCGACTCCTCGCTCGTCGGCCTCGGCGGCACGCTCTAGGCCCGCCCCCTCGGCTCCCCTCGTTCGCCCCCTCCCCGTATGGGACGCTCCACGCTCCTCCTCGTGCTGGCCGCCATCCTCGGTGGCAGCTACCTCTCGCTCACCGTGCTCCGGACGCAGTCCGAGACGCAGGGCCGCCGCTCCGACGCGCAGGCCGCCGTGCTCGCCCGCCAGCTGGCGGAGAGCGGCCAGGCCATCGCCCTCTCGATGATCACCCGGGCCGACGGGTTCGCCAACGGCGGCGTGTTCACGTCCGAGCGCGACTACCAGGGCGGGACCATCCGGTTCGAGAGCTACGACGACACGCTCCCCGCCTCGGCCCCCGACAACCAGCGCGTCGCGATCCAGGTCGCGGGCGCCTTCGGCGGGGCGACCCACCAGCTCAACAGCGTCTACGAGTTCGACCCGATGGACTTCCCGGGCCCGCTCTGGCTCGACGTGCCGCACGCCACCGGCACCATCCACCCCAACGCGACCGTCTCCGGCGGCGCGTTCGGCTACGAGCCCCAGATCGACCCGACCAAGCACGACGACCTCGACATCTCGGACTTCGGGCTCTCGTTCGACGCGCTCAAGAGCGACCTGGCCGCGGCCGGCGCCGCCGTCCCGGCGTGGAACGCGTCCGGCAAGACGCGGACCGGCGACCTCGGGCCCGGCGTCGACTCGGCCGACGACCTCTACTACGAGGCCCGCAACGCCATCGACACGGGGGCCGGCGACGTCGTCCACAGCGGGAACACGACGGTCACGGGCTCCCAGACGTGGGGCGCGCCCGACGCCATCACGCAGGTGCTCGGCGACCTCACGGTCCAGGGCAACCTGACGGGCGAGGGCGCGCTGCTCGTCGAGGGCGACCTCGACGTGAACGGCAGCTTCGCCTGGACCGGCCTCGTCATCGTCCGCACGACGGAGGACTACGTCGCGATCGACCTGGGCAACAACGCCACCGTCGACGGCGCGCTGGTCGTCTCGCAGGAGGCGTTCCCGCCGGGTGGCCACATCGACCTGACCGTCTTCCGCCAGCCCAACGGGAGCTGGTCGACGCCGTACGGCACGTACACGGCCGGGCCCGGCGCGCTCAGCGCCCGGCCGGCGCCGTGGGGCGTCGCCAACCCGTGGCCCTTCTGGAACCACCTCCACCGGTTCGACCACCCGGCCGCCGGCGACGCCGACTTCGCGTCCCGCTCGAACGGCATCGTCCGGTTCGTCGACGCCGACGCCGGCGACCCGCAGGAGGGGTACGTGGGGCTCCGCGAGCTCCTCGACCACCTCGGCTCGCAGAACGTCCAGATCGAGATCGCCAACCCCGAGGCCCACGGGCACTCCCTGCTCGAGGTCGAGGTCGACGGCGAGACGCCGCTCCAGCGGAGCCTCTCGCACGGGTTCGCCGACTCCGACCTCTCGGGCTCGCGGACGTTCCGCTCGAAGGTGTTCCCCGCCGAGGACCTCGAGCGCCTCGTGATCCGCCCGCAGAGCCTCCGCTCGTTCGAGCAGATGTGGGACCAGGTCTCGACGTGCCACCTCCTCCCCGCCGAGTGGCCGATCTGCGTCGGCAACGACCGGAACGACCGCGAGGGCGCGCTCACCATCCGGATCCGGAAGAACAACGGCGGGGCCATCGTGTGGGAGGGCGCCGTCTACTGGCACATGCAGGCCGGCACCGAGTGGGACCAGTACCAGGCCGACCTCCTGGCGTGGCAGACGTCCGTGACGACCGGCGCCACGCCGTTCGGCACCGACCTGTCGATGGGCCCGAACGCCACGATCACGTACAGCCTCCCGGCCATCGTCGCGCTGGCGGAGAAGCTCGGGTTCGACGGCAACGAGGTGTTCCAGGTCTCGACCGCCAGCGACAGCGACAACACGAACGCGTACTCGGCCGCCGCCGGCGACTCGGCGGCCGCGCCCGGCGGCGGAGCTCCCGGCGGCGGAGCGCCCGGCGGCTCCCCGGGCGGGACGACCTTCGTCTGCCACCGCTCCGGCCCGTCGCGGACCAGCCTGGAGGTCCTCATCGGGCAGGTCGCGGCGCACCTCGCGCACGGCGACACGGCCGGGCAGTGCCCCTAGCGTGAGGCCCGGCCCGGACCCCGGGCGGCGGGCGCGGCGTTCGGCCGGCCCCCCCCCACGCGGTTTGGCCGCCGCCCCCCCGACCGGC
>CAXRFJ010000678.1:0-2102 GCA_964229475.1 Rubrivirga sp. | reverse complement strand
AGACGGCGCGCTGGAAGTACGTCCGCCAGCCGGGCCTCCGCGACACGCTCGACGCGCTCTACCGCGTCGACCTCGACCCGACCGAGCAGGCCGACAGCTCGGCCGCGCGGCCCGACGTGTTCGCCGAGCTCCGGGCGGCGGCCCACGCCTTCACCGACCTCACGCTGCCCGGCGCCGGCAACGACCTCACGCTCACCGACCCGTCGGTCCCCGACCTCGCCGCCTGCGCCGGCGTCCTCGCGACGCCGCACGGGCCCGCGCCCGACGGCCTCCGCCTCCGCGTCGGCCCGAACCCGGCCCGGGGCGGGGCGACCGTCCGCGTCGGGCTGGACCGGACGCTGGAGGTCCGCGTCGACCTCGTCGACCTGCTCGGCCGCCGCGTGCGGACGCTGTTCGTGGGGACCGTCGAGGCCGGCGCCGAGCGGGCGGTGCCGATCCGCCCGGGCGGCCTGCCGAGCGGCGCCTACGTCGTCCGCGCGACCACCGCGTCCGCCTCGGCGACGGCGCGGGTGGTGCTCACGCGCTAGCCTCGGCCTCCTCGGGCGTCTCCATCGGGATGGCCCGGCCGGGGCGCTCGCCGGTCTCGAGGTAGTGCCGGACCTCGAGGAGCGCGATCTCCTTCTGCTTGGCCTCCAGCATCAGGTCGTACGGCGCGTCTGCCCCGCCGACGCCGGCCATCACCTCGACCAGCTCGTCGACGTCGTCCATCGAGAGGTAGTCGGCGTGGCCGGTCCGGGTGCCGGGCTTGTGAGACGAGAGGTGGAGCTTGGGCGCGCGCGTGCCCCACGTCGCGACGGCCCGCTCCATGAGCTCGCCGAGGCCGGCGTCCCACGTCTCGCCGGAGGGGTTGGCTGTCGCCGTCCCCGTTCCGGGGTTGAGCTTGTGGTGGAACAGGTCGACGATGACGGGCAGGCCGGTCCGCTCCGCCAGCCCGACGGTCTCCTCCAGCGTGTAGGTCGTGTCGTCGTTCTCGATGGCGAGCCGCCCGCGCGCCTCGTCGCCGAGGCGGTCGAGGTTCTGGGCGAAGCGGTCCATCGCCGCCGCCTTGTCGCCGTAGGCCCCGCCGACGTGGAGCGTCATCGTGTCGCCGCCCATGAGCTTGAGGACCTGCGCCTGGAAGTCGAGCTCGGCCACCGAGTTCTCGACGACCTCTTCGCGCGGGCTGTTGAGGACCGTGTACTGCCCGGGGTGGCTCGTCACGCGGACCCCCTCGGCCTTGACGAGCCGGCGGATGTCGCGGAAGAGCCAGTCGAACGCCTCGGCCCAGTCGAACGGGAACTCCGGGAGCGGGCCGAAGGGGATCAGGTCCGACGAGATCCGGAAAAAGCGGAGGTCGTGCTCGACGTTCCAGCGGAGCGCGTCGCGGACGTCCTCCAGGTTCTGCGTGATGACCGGGATGACGGCCTCGGTGCGGAGGTTGGCGAGGCGGACGGTCCGGGACTTCGTGCCCAGCGTCGTGTTGAGGCAGGCGTAGCCGAGGTGGCGGAGGCGCATGAGGGGCGGCGTGGAGAGGGGGGCGGCCGCCGCGCCGCCCCCGTCGGGGGTCCCCGCCTCGGCGCCGAGGCGGGTGGCATGGCAGGGAGCGCTTGACTCCGAACGTGCATGGTGGTTTACTCTCGGACTGACCTGGTGTCTAAAAAAAGATCAATGTATAAGCTGATAATATTTTTGTTTTATGGGTTTGTGGTACCGCAGGCTCTGGCGCAGCCAGACGTCGTGGTCATCGTGGCCGACGACCTCGGCTACGGCGACGGCGGCTACAACGGGTCCGACATCCGGACGCCAAACCTCGACCGTCTGGCCGCCGAAGGCGTTGTGCTCGACCGCTTCTACACGGCGTCGCAGTGCTCGCCGTCTCGGGCCGCGCTCCTCACCGGCCGGTACGGCATCCGGATGGGGATCAGCGAGCCACTGACCTGGGCCGACACGCTGGGCCTCCCGAGCCGCGAGGAGACGCTGGCCGAGTTGCTCCAGGCGACCGGGTACGAAACGGCCATGGTCGGGAAGTGGCACCTCGGGCGCCGGTGCCACCAGCACCCGAGACGCCCCGGGTGTGACTCGGTCGTCGGCCTGCTAGGGGGGGGCGCCGGAGACGTCTCTCG
>CAXRFJ010000677.1:0-8870 GCA_964229475.1 Rubrivirga sp. | reverse complement strand
CGCCCGTCCCACAGGCCGAGGTCGGCGGTCGGCTCCGTGCCCACGGTCGGGAGCCGCCCGCCCACCACGACGCCGCGCCCGCACGGCGAGGCCGTGCTCGTCAGGACGGCCGACCGGCCGTAGAACACGCTCGGCCGGCGGCCCAGCGACGCCGCGCCCGAGTACCGGCTCAGCGGGCCCCACGCCCCGCCCCGCCGGACGGCGACCGACGCCGCGCTGCGCTCCGCCCCGCCCGCGTCGCGGACGCCCTCGAAGACGCCTCCGACGACGAGGTCGCCGCCGTCCACGGCCAGGCCGAAGACCTGGGGGAACTCGTAGGAGGCCTCCGGAGACAGGACCCCGCCGTCGGCCGTCCACGCGCCGCCGGTCCAGTGGGCGACCCCGGACGCGGCCACTGCGTCGGCCGCCCCGATCCCGACCATCGTGAACGACCCGACGGCGTAGACGCCCCCCGCCCCGTCCCCGACGACGCGGTACACGGAGCTGTTGGCCCCGCCGTCGAGCGCGTCCCACGTCTGCCCGTCCCACCGGCCGACGTGCTGGAGGACGGGCGACGTACCGTAGCCGTAGAAGTAGCCGGCGGCGTAGAGCGCCCCGCCGCTCCACGCCAGCGACGCGACCCCGCTCGCCTCGAGGATCTGCCGCCGGGTCCCATCGGGCCGGAGGAGGAGGACGCCCGCCCGGTTCTCGTAGGGCCCGGTCAGGGCGAACGCCCCCGCCAGCGCGACCGTCCCGTCGTCCGCGACGGCGACCGCGTCGACGCCCGTCCCCTGGCCGCCCGCGTCGACCGCGCTCCACCGGCCGTCGTGCCAGCGGGCGACGCCGGCCGCCGGCACCGCGACCCCGTCCGCGCCGATGACCGCCTCGAACGGGCCCGCGACGTAGATCGACCCGTCGGGGCCCTCCGCGAGCGCCCGGCCCGAGGCCGTCGTATACGGCGACGTCTGGAGCCCGCCCCCGACCGACTCCCACGCGGACCCGGTCCACCGGACGATCCCGTTGGCCGACACCGCGCGGCCGGTCCGCTGGAGGGCCTGGCTGAACTCGCCGACCACGTAGACCGAGCCGTCGCGGGCCCGGAGCACGTCGTTGACGACGGGCGACTGGTACGCCGGGTACGACGTCTGGAGCCCGCCGCCGACCGGCTCCCACGCCTGGCCGGTCCAGTGGGCGATCGCCGTCGCCGCGACGCCGTCGACGGACGTGAATTGGCCGCCGACGTAGGCCCCGCCCGCGCCGTCGAGGGCGACCGCGCGGACGGTGGCGGGGGCCCCGTCGTAGCCCGAGCTCGGCAGCGACAGCCGGGCGCCGGGGTAGGCGAACACGTCGGACCACGCCCCGACGGGCCCCGTCTGGGCGCCGACGCCGGCCGCGAGCACGAGGGAGGCCACGGCCAAGCCGAGGCGGGAGACCGAGCAGAGGAGAGGGGTCATGGGTGGGGCCGCGCCCCGGGTGCGACGAAGCGCGCGAAGAAACGGATTTGTGCGCCCTCGTCAATGGGCTGGAGTATGGGTCGTCATTCTTCACGGACCCCGCCCGGCCGCGCGGTTCCATGCCCGCTCCACCCGCCCCGGCCGGCGTCTCGGTAGCTTGCCCGAAAGCCCTTCCACTCCGCCTCCTCTCCCATGCCCGACACCCCCACCGGTCCCGGCGCCGACACGCTCCGCATCGCCTCCGGCCAGGGCTTCTGGGGCGACCTCCAGCGCGCGCCCATCGACCAGGCCCGCCGCGGCCCCATCGACGTCCTCGTCATGGACTACCTCGCCGAGGTGACCATGTCGATCCTCCAGAAGCAGAAGCTCCGCGACCCGTCGATGGGCTACGCCCGCGACTTCGTCGAGGTCGTGACCGAGCTGGCGCCCGACGTCGTGGAGAAGGGGTTCAAGATCATCTCGAACGCGGGCGGCGTGAACCCCGTCGCCTGCGCCGAGGCGATCGTCGAGGGCGCCCGCCAGCGCGGCGCGACGGGCCTCAAGGTCGCCGTCGTCACCGGCGACGACCTGCTCGGCCGCCTCGACGACCTGCTGGACCGCGGCGTCGAGCTCCGGCACATGGAGACCGGCGAGCCGCTCGCGTCCGTCCGCGACCGCGTCGTGAGCGCGAACGCGTACCTCGGCGCGCGGCCCATCGTCGAGGCGCTCGAGATGGGCGCCGACGTCGTCGTGACCGGGCGGACGACCGACACGGGCCTCACGCTCGCCCCGCTCGTCCACCGCTTCGGCTGGGACTGGGCCGACTGGGACAAGATGGCCGCGGGGACGGTCGCCGGGCACATCCTCGAGTGCGGGGCCCAGTCGTCCGGCGGCAACTTCACCGACTGGCGCGACGTGCCGGACATGGCCTCGATCGGCTTCCCCATCGCCGAGGTCTCCTCGGACGGGTCGTTCGTGGTCACGAAGCACGACGGGACGGGCGGCCTCGTCAGCCGGGGCACGGTCGCCGAGCAGCTCCTCTACGAGATCGGCGACCCGACCGACTACATCACGCCCGACGTCGTGGCCGACTTTACGTCGATCCGGCTCGACGACGAGGGCGGCGACCGCGTCCGCGTCAGCGGCATCCGGGGCGCGGAGGACACCGAGTTCCTGAAGGTCTCGGCCGCCTACTCGGACGGGTGGAAGGCCACCTCGACGCTCGTGTACGCGTGGCCCGAGGCCGCGGCCAAGGCCCGCGCGGCCGCGCGCATCCTGAAGGACCGGCTCGACGCGCTCGGGCTCGCCTTCGACGAGTACCGCGCCGAGATCGTCGGGCTCAACGCGCTGTCCGAAGTCGCCGAGGCGGACCCGACGCGGGAGGCGGACCTCGACGAGGTTCAACTCCGGGTGTCGGTACGGGGGCAGGACAAAGCGGCCGTCGAGCAGTTCGGCCGCGAGATCGCCCCGCTCATCCTGACCGGCCCCAGCGCCGTGACCGGCTTCGCCGGCGGGCGGCCCCGGCCCAGCGAGGTGGTCGCCTACTGGCCCGCGCTGAGCCCCAAGCGCGAGGTCCGGACGGAGGTCCGCCTCCTCGCGGTGGAGTAGGGCACGGGGATCGGCCCCCGCGCCCGCCCGCCTCCCGCTTAACCCCGCGACGGCTCTGCCGATATCGGTTAGGACCCGCCACGCCCGTCGCCTCGGCTCCCTCCCCCGGGCTCCATGTCCACGCCTCTGACCGTCCTGCTCGTCGAGGACGATCCGACCCAGCAGCTCATCGCGCTCTCGATGTTCCGGCACCTCGGCATCGAGGCGGACGCGGCGGCGGACGGCCCGTCGGCCGTCGAGCACGCGTCCCGGCGGGACTACGACGTGGTCCTCCTGGGCGAGCACGCGGGCGGGGCGGAGGTCCGCGACGCGATCCGGGCCCGGCGGCCCGAGGGCCTCCGCATCGTCGCTGTGACGGAGCGGGGGGACCCCGGTGTGACGGACCGGCTCCGGGCGGAGGGCTTCGACGGGGCGATCCACAAGCCCCTGTCGGTGACCGCGCTCGACGAGGCCGTCCGCGCCCCCGCGCCCCAGGGCGCCGGGCTCCTCGGCAACGTCCGGACCCACGTCCGGGAGCTGCTCGGCGAGGACGACGAGGCGTTCGTGGCCGAGCTGGTCGAGGCGTTCGACGGGTCGGCCCGGCAGGCGCTGGCGGCGGTCGCCGCGGCCCGCGCGGCCGGCGACGTCCACGGCGTCGCGACCTCGGCGCACGCGCTGAAGGGGAGCGCCTCGAACGTCGGGCTGGCGGCGCTCACCGAGGCCTGGAGCGCCGTCGAGGTCGGCGCCCGCCGCGGTGACCCGGCCGCGCTCGACGGCGCGCTGACGGCGGCCGTCGCCGAGACCGAGCGGGCGCTGGCCCAGTTCGCCGCCCACGCCGGCGCGTAGCCCGGCCGGCCTCGACGGGCCCGCTGTGCGACCGGCCCGGGCGGGCGAGGCCGCACGCCGCTGGCGGGGACCCGCGCCCGGGGCGGTGCGTAGGTCCCCGGCGCCCGTCCGCGCGCCGCCCCCCCGACCGCATGGCCTCCCCGCTCCGCCGCCTCGACGCCGACCTCTGGCGCTACCGCTGGACCCTCGGCCCGGGGTTGCTGTGCGCGCTCGCCTCGGCGCTGTTCACGCTCTTCATCCCGGGGCTCGTCCGCGAGGCCATCGACGCGATCCCGCGGATGGTGGCCGTCCAGGGCACCGCGGCCGGCACGGCCGCCGGCGCCGCGCTCGCCGCCGACTTCCGGTGGGCGCTCGTCATGCTCGGGGCGATGATCCTCGGGCTGGCGCTGCTCTCGGGCCTGTTCATGTTCCTCATGCGGCGGCTCGTCGTCGTCGCCAGTCGGAACATCGAGTTCGACCTCCGGAACCGGCTCTACGCCCACCTCCAGACGCTCTCCGGCAGCTTCTATCACCGCTTCGCGACCGGCGACGTGATGACGCGGGCGACGAGCGACGTCGAGAAGGTCCGCCGCTACGTGGGCCCGGCGCTGATGTACCTCGCGCGGGCCGTCGCCGCGATCGTGATGGCGCTGACGTTCATGCTCGCCATCTCGCCGACGCTGACGTTCTGGGCCGTCCTCCCGATGCCGGTCCTCGCGGTCTCGGTCTTTTTCGTGAGCAAGCTGGTCCACGTCCGCACGGACCGGCAGCAGAAGGCGTACTCGGGGCTCACGAGCCGCGTGCAGGAGGCGCTCTCGGGCATCCGCGTGGTCAAGGCGTACACGCAGGAGGAGACGTGGGGCCGGCGGATCGACGACGCGAGCGAGGACTACCAGGGCCGCGCGCTCGACCTCGCCAAGGTCGACGCCGCGTTCCGGCCGGTCCTGATGATCCTGATCGGGCTGAGCACCGTCCTCGTCGTCGGCGTGGGTGGGCGGCTCGTGATCGCGGGGCAGCTCTCGCTGGGCAACATCGCCGAGTTCATCATCTACGTCGCCAACCTCACGTGGCCCGTCGCGTCGTTCGGCTACGTGGTCTCGATGATCCAGCAGGCCTCGGCCTCGATGGCGCGGATCGCCGAGATCCTCGACACGGAGCCCGGCGTGGCCGACGCCGACGCGGTCACCGAGGCCGGCGACATCGCCGGCCGGCTCACGTTCGACGGCGTGACGTACCGCTACACCCCGGACGGCCCGGCCGTGCTCGACGGCGTCTCGTTCGACGTCCCGGCCGGCACCTCGGTCGGCATCGTGGGGCGGACGGGGTCGGGCAAGTCGACGCTCGTCGAGCTCATCCCGCGGCTCATGGACCCGACCGAGGGCGCCGTCCGCGTCGACGGGCGCGACCTCCGCGAGGTCCCGCTCCACACGCTCCGCGCGGCCATCGGCTACGTCCCGCAGGAGGTCTTCCTGTTCTCCGACACCGTCGGCAACAACATCGCCTTCGGCGTGCCCGAGGCGGAGGCCGCCGAGATCACGGAGGCGGCCCGCGAGGCCGACCTCCTCGCCAACGTCGAGGACTTCCCCAAGGGCTTCGAGACGCGCGTCGGTGAGCGCGGGATCACGCTCTCGGGCGGCCAGAAGCAGCGGACGGCCATCGCCCGCGCGCTCATCCGCCGCGCCCCGATCCTCCTGTTCGACGACGCCCTCTCGGCGGTCGACACGCGGACGGAGGCGACGATCCTCGAGAACCTCCGCGCCCAGTTCGGCCAGCGGACGGTGGTGGTCGTGAGCCACCGCGTCTCGGCGGTCCAGGACGCCGACCAGATCCTCGTGCTCGACGAGGGCCGCGTGGCCGAGCGGGGGACGCACGCCGAGCTCGTCGCGGCCGGCGGGGCGTACGCGACGCTCGTCCGCAAGCAGCAGCTGGAGGCCGAGCTGGAGGGGGCGTAGCGGCGCGGCCAGAGACCTGCCGGCACGTCTCCGGTCGGATGTGCGCACGAGTCGGCGGGCGCGGGGGCCGGGGCCCGAGCGGGGAGAGGGGGGAGGCCGGATTGGGCATCGGCGAGTTAGGGACGGGCCTACCTTGGGGGCCCTCCTGACCCCGCCACATGCGCCTCTCCCTCGCCGCCCTCCTCGTCTGCCTCGCCGTCCCGGTCGGCGCGCAGAGTCTCCGGGCCAGCGGCCCGCCCGTCCGCCTCGTGGCCGACGGCGCGCCGGCCCTCCACCCCGCCTGGTCGCCCGACGGCCAGTCCCTCGCCTTCACGCGCGCCCGCTACGCCGGCGTCTGGGTCGTCGGCGCCGACGGCCAGGGCGCGCGCGCGCTCACCGACGCGCCCGCGGCCGGCGTCGGCTTCGCGGGGGCGCCCGACGGCCGCGCCGTCGCCGTCCGCGCCGCGCGGACCGACGGCCCGCGCCGGCTCGACGCCATCGAGGTCCTCGGCCTCGACGGCTCCGTCGCGACCCTCACCGACTGGCGGACGACGCCGCCGGGGCTGCCGCGGTGGGCCGGCGCCGGCCACGTGGTGGCCCTCGGCGGCGACGGGCTCGACGTGCTCGCCGCCGACGCCGAGGCGCGCGTCCCCGCGCCCGCCGAGCCCGTCGCGCTCGGCCTCCTCGACGGCGGCCTCGCCGTCGCCACGCCGGCCTCGGGCCGCGTCCGGACCCTCGCGCCGCTCGGCGACGCCCCGCTCCTCAACGTCACGCCGTCGCCGGACGGCGCGCGGATCGCCTTCGAGGCCTACGGCGGCGGCCTCTACGTGATGGACGCCGACGGGTCCGACCTCGTCGCCCTCGGCGCCGGCTCGCGGCCGTCGTGGTCGCCCGACGGCCGCTGGCTCGCCGTCCAGGTGACCGAGGACGACGGCCACGCCTTCACGGCCTCCGAGCTCGTCGCCGTCCGCGCCGACGGCTCGGCGCGCGTCCCGCTGACGGCCACGCCCGACCGCCTCGAGATGAACCCCTCGTGGTCGCCCGACGGCGCCCGCATCGCCTTCGACGACGGCGACGCCCTGTTCCTCCTCCCGATCGCCGAGTAGCCCGATGCCCCGCGTTTTGACCCTCGGGCTCCTCGCCCTCCTCCTCGCCCCGTCCCTCTCCGCCCAGCAGGTCACCGGCCTCGAGGGCTGGGAGCTCTTCCTCGACCCCGGCCACAGCCAGACCGAGAACCAGGGCATCTACGGCTACTCCGAGGCCGAGAAGACGCTCCGCGTCGCGCTCGCCCTCCGCGACATGCTCCTCGAGCGGACCGACATCGACACGGTCTACACCTCGCGGACCAGCGACTCGCAGTCCGTCAGCCTCAGCCAGCGGACCGACCGCGCCAACGCGCTCGGCGCCGACTTCTTCCACTCGATCCACTCGAACGCCGGCGGGCCGAGCACCAACAACGTGCTCATGCTATACGGCGGCTGGCGGAGCGGCGGCCAGACCGTCGAGAAGACGCCCACGGGCGGCGGCCGCATGGGCGACGAGTACGTCGACGCCCAGGTCGAGGCCATGCGCCTCCCGACGATCGGCAACTACGCCGACCGGACGTTCTACCAGGGCTTCCCGGACAACCACGACAACCAGTTCCCGTACCTCTTCGTCAACCGGACGTCGGCGATGGCGTCGGTCCTGAGCGAGTCGGGGTTCCACACGAACCCCCGCCAGAACCAGCTCAACATGAACGCCGACTGGAAGCGGCTCGAGGCGCAGTCGTTCTACTGGGGCATCCTCGACTGGCACGGCATCCCGCGCTCAACGCACCGGATCGCGACCGGCATCGTGACCGACGCCGAGAGCGGCCGCCCGATCAACGGCGCGACCGTGACCGTCGACGGCCAGACGTACACGACGGACACCTACGAGTCCCTCTTCAACCGGTACTCGTCCGACCCCGACGAGCTGGCCAACGGGTTCTACTACCTCGAGGACGTCGCGGCCGGCACGCACACCGTGACCGTCGAGGCCGAGGGCTACGAGACGGCCACGGCCGAGGTCACGATGCGCGACACGACGTTCACGTTCGCCGACGTCGCGCTCCTCTCGACCGTCCCGCCGCGGGTCGTCGACGCGCGGCCCGCGGCCGGCGAGGACGGCTTCCCGATCACCGACGCGCTCCGCCTGACGTTCAGCCGCCCGCTCGACCCCGAGACGGCCGGCCCCGCGTTCTCGCTGGCGCCCACCGCCGGCGGCGACGCCGTCGCGGGCGAGGTCGCGTTCGAGGACGGCGGCTACGAGCTCGTGTTCACGCCCGACGCGCCGCTCGCGCCGCGGACCGACTACACCCTCACCCTGGCCGCCTCGGCGACGACCCAGAACGGGAGCCCGCTCGACGGCGACGGCGACGGGACCGGCGGCGACGACTTCGCGCTCACGTTCGTCTCCAGCTTCCCGGACACGGCCGCCCCGCGCCTCACCAGCGGCGACCCCGCCCCGAACGCGCGCGACGCCGAGATCCGGCCGGTCGTGACCGTCGCCTTCGACGAGGTCGTCGTCCCGGAGACGCTCGAGGGCCGCGTGACGCTCGAGACGCTCGGCGGCGAGGCCGTCCCGGGCACGGCGACCGTCTCGCTGGCGGGCGTCGTCGGGGAGGTCCCGGCGCCGCGGACGACGGTCAGCTTCGTCCCCGACGCCGACCTCGCGCCCGGGACGAGCTACCGGTTCGCCATCGAGCCCGGCGTCGAGGACCCGTTCGGGAACGCCTCGACGGGGCGCTACGCCTACGTCTTCGGCACCGGCGACGGCCTGAGCGTCGAGGACCTCCTCGAGGACTTCGAGGGCAGCTCCATCGCCGACGACTGGTGGCTCCCGCAGCAGAGCGGCTCGACCGAGGGCATCGTCACCGACTCGACGGGCGTCGCGGCCAGCGACCTCGCCTACCCGCTCGGCGGCGAGACCTCGATGCGGATCGACTTCGGCTGGGCCGAGGGCGCGGGCGCGCGGCTCATCCGCGAGTGCTTCGGCGGCTGCTCGCCCAACCACCAGTTCACCGACGAGGCCACGCTCCGCGCCCGCGTCTACGGCGACGGGACCGGCGTCCTGTTCCGCTTCGCCGTCGACG
>CAXRFJ010000676.1:0-2969 GCA_964229475.1 Rubrivirga sp. | reverse complement strand
GCGACCCGGAGTCGCTCGACCCGAAGCGCTGGCGGCGGGTCTGGTGCGTCGACCCACTCGACGGGACGAAGGAGTTCATCAAGGGCTCGGTCGCGGACGGGAAGGCGTCGGGCGAGTTCACGGTCAACATCGCGCTCGTGGAGGACGGCGCGCCGGTGCTCGGCGTCGTCCACGTCCCGGTCCTCGGCGTGACCTACTTCGCGGCCGACGGCGGGGCGTGGAAGCAGGTCGGGGACGCCGACCCGGTCGCCATCTCGACCCGGCCGGCGCCAGACGCCGCGCTCACGGTCGTCGCCAGCCGGGACCACGCGGGACCCGAGGTGACGGCCATCCTCGAGCGCGTCGAGGCCGACGGCCGCGTGGTCGAGTCGGCCTCGATGGGCTCGTCTCTCAAGTTCTGCCTCGTCGCCGAGGGCCAGGCCGACTTCTACCCGCGGACGGTCCCGACCTTCGAGTGGGACACGGCGGCGGCCCAGGCCGTCGTCGAGGCCGCCGGCGGCGGCGTCTCGACGCGGGCCGACGACCGGCTCGGCTACAACAAGGACGACCTCCGCAACCCGTCGGTGTTCTGCTGGGGCGACCCGGGCCTGGTGTGGCGGCCGTGGCTGTCGGAATGAGAGATGAGGGATGGGCCATGAGGGATCCGGGGCGATCCTGTGCCCGGCGCTCGATTCTGGGTCCCATCCCGCATCCCGCATCCCCCATCCCTCCCCGATGACCTGGCAGGCGTGGTACACGCTGGGCGCCCTCGCGCTCATGGTCGGCGCGCTCGTGCGGGGCGTGGCGCGGACCGAGATGGTCCTGCTCGGGACGCTCGGGCTGCTCCTCGTGGCGGGCGTGGTCGGGCCCGAGGCCGCGTTCGCGGGCTTCTCGAACCCGGCCGTCGTCGCGATCGGGTCGCTGTTCGTGCTCGCCGCGGGCGTCGACCGGACGGGCGCGCTGGGGTTTCTGGACGGGCTGCTGCGGCCGCGGTCGCGCCGCGTCGGCCCGGCGATCCTCCGGCTGATGGCGCCGACGGCGCTGCTCTCGGGCGTCCTCAACAACACGCCGATCGTGGCGATGCTCATCCCGCGCGTCCGGGCGTGGCAGCGCGACGGGCCGGCGGCGTCGAAGCTCCTCATCCCGCTCTCGACGGCCGCCATCGTGGGCGGGTGGCTCACGCTCATCGGGACGAGCACGAACGTCGTCGTCCACGGGCTGCTGCTGGCGGAGGGGCTCGACGGGTTCGGCTTTTTCACGCTGTCGTGGGTGGGCGTCCCGGCCGTGTTGCTGGTGACGCTCTACTACAGCCTCGTCGGGCATCGGCTTCTCCCCGAGCACGACGGGGGGGAGGGCCCGGCCGAGCGGCGCGGCTACCACTTCGAGCTGCGCGTGGCCGAGGGCGCGCCGTTCGCCGGGCAGTCGGTCGAGGCCGCCGGCTTCCGGACGCTCGGCGACGCCTACCTCGCCCGGATCCGCCGCGACGGCGACGCCCGCGACGCGGCGCCCGACGCCGTCCTCCTGCCCGGCGACGTCCTCTCGTTCGTCGGGGGCTCCGACGCGTTCGACGCGCTCGTGACGCGGGCCGGGCTGGAGCGGACCGAGCCGACGGTGGAGGGGGCCGAGGGCCCGGAGCTCCCGCTTTACGAGGTCGTCGTGGCCTCGAACTCGCGGCTGGAGGGGAGGACGCTGCGCGAGATCGGGTTCCGCGAGCGCTACGGCGGCGTGGTCCTCGCGCTCCGTCGGAAGACCGAGGACCTGGAGGGCGGCCTCGGGCGCGTCCCGCTCCGGGCCGGCGACCTCCTCTTGGTCGAGGGCCGCCACGCGCTCGCCGACCGCCTCCGGTCCCAGGCCGACGACTTCGCGCTCGTCGCGCCCGTCGGGCACGTCCGGCCCGTGACGCGGCGGGCGCCCGTCGCGCTGGCGCTCCTGTTCGCCGCCATCGCGCTCGCGGCGCTCGGCGTGATGCCGCTCGCGACGGCCACGTTCGCGGGCGCGCTCGGGATGGTCGCGACCGGGTGCCTCCGCGGCCCCGCGCTCCGTCAGTCGGTGGACCTGCCGGTCCTCCTCGTGATCGGCGCCGCGCTCGGGATCGGCAAGGCCGTCGAGACGACCGGGCTGGCTGCCGTGGCGGCCACGGCCATCGAGGCGGTCGCGGTGGCCGGGCCCGTCGTGACGCTCCTCGTGGTGTACCTCCTGGCGAACGGGCTCGCCGAGCTCATCACGAACAAGGCGTCGGCCGTCCTCGTGCTGCCCGTCGCCCTCACGGTCGCGGCCGACCTCGGCGTGAGCTGGGTCCCGTTCGCCGTCGCCGTCACGGTCGGGAGCGCGGCCAGCTTCCTCACCCCCATCGGCTATCAGACCAACCTCATGGTGCTCGCGCCGGGCGGCTACCGGTACACCGACTTCGCGCGGGCGGGCCTGCCGGTGAGCCTCATCGTGTGCGCCGTGACGGTCGCGGTCTGTGCCGTCGTCTGGCTGTAGCCCCGCCCGCCTCGGCGCCGAGGCCGGGGGGATCGGACGGTCCCGCATCAAGTCTGTAGGAAGGCCGAACGGGTTTCCGGGCCTCCACTAGCTTCCGGCGTCCCCCGCACGCATCGGCTATGGCCTCGGAGCGCACCCTCCGCACGTCCCACCTCCGCACGCTCGAGGCGGAGGCCGTCCACGTCATGCGCGAGGTCGTCGCGCAGTTCGAGCGCCCGGTCCTCCTGTTCTCGGGGGGCAAGGACTCGATCCTCATGGTCCACCTCGCCCGGAAGGCGTTCCACCCGGGCCCGATCCCGTTCCCGCTCCTCCACGTCGACACCGGGCACAACTTCCCCGAGACGATCGCCTTCCGCGACCGGCTCGTCGAGACGCTCGGCGTCCGGCTCGAGGTCGCGTCCGTGCAGGACGCCATCGACGGCGGCCGCGTCGTCGAGGAGACGGGCCCGGAGGCGAGCCGGAACGGGCTCCAGATCGTCCCGCTCCTCGACGCCCTCGCCGAGCAC
>CAXRFJ010000675.1:0-2296 GCA_964229475.1 Rubrivirga sp. | reverse complement strand
AGGGCGGACAGCGTGTTGCCGTCGTCGACGGACCGCGCCCACTCGCCGAACAGCTCGACGCCGGGCAGCACGTCGACGCCGCCGCGGACGTCGACGAGCGTCCGGCTGGCGGGGCGCGGGAGGATGCGGAACGGGACCGCGTCGCCCCGGCCGGGCCCGACGTACTCGTAGAAGATGCCGTTGCGGGCGGCGCCCGCCCGGCGGTAGTCCCCCTGCCCCGACGGCACGCGCGAGAACCGGACGCGGAAGACCTCGGCGTCGCTCGGCCGCGCGGGCACGAACACGGAGACCGTGTCGCCGGCCACGACCGAGTCGCGGCGCGTGTAGAGGACGAACGGGCTCTGGGCGTCGAACGGGACGCGCTGCTCGCCGGGCACGAGCACGTCGCCGTCGCCGGCCGCGCGGATGAGGTCGAGGTCGTCGTCCGTCAGCCCGAGGTCGGCCACGCTGCCCAGGGCGTCGGCCTCGCGATAGACGCTGAGGCCGAGCCGGGCGCGGGACGCGTCGGGCGTGCCGAGGTCGAAGTCCGCCCCGCCCGCCAGGAGCGTCCGCGTGAAGCCGCCCGCGGTGTACTCGAAGTCGACGGTGATCCGCCGCTCGGCCGTGATGAGGCGGGCCGGGGTGAAGGTGACCTCGCCGGTCGCGTAGTCGACGGTGTAGTCCGCGCCCGCGCCGCGCTCCATGAGCCGGCCGTCGAGGTAGACCCGCTCGCTGCCGGGGACGACGACCACGAACGCCTCGCCGGCCTCGCCCTCCAGCCGGTACGGGCCCTGGACGCCCTCGATCGCCGGCACGTCCTGGCTCCGGAACCGGCCGCGCGTGGCCGACCCGGAGGCGAGGACGCGACCGCCGCGCACGACGCCGAGCGCCGGCACGTCGACCTCGGCGACGGCCCCCTGCACCTGCCGCGCCAGCGGGGCGAACCGCGTGCCCGGCAGCGCCAGGTCCACGTCGCCCAGGCGGGCGCGGACGGCGGCGCTCTCGACCTCGACGTAGACGCGGTCGAGGTCGCTGAGCTGGCGCGTCGTGCCCTCGGGCAGGATCGGCGTGTCCTCGTCGGTGAGGGCCGCGCGGAGCGCGACGCCCGGCGACACCTCGCCTTCGAGCGACAACCGAAGCGCCGCCGTGACCGAGACGTCGCGGTTCGAGCCCGCCACGACGCCGCGCGTGATCGACCCGCGCGTCTGGATCGCAGGGGGCGGGCGCGTCGAGGCCGGCGCCCGCCGCCGTCCGCCCGTCGTGTCGGGCGCGTAGAGCGCCCGGAGCGAGTCGACCGAGGGGACGCGGGCGCGGACGGGCCCGACGACCGGCGCCGTCCGGTACGCCACGGCGACGTAGCGGAGGGTGTCCGCCTCGGCCGCGAGTTCGAGGCGGCCGGTGCCGTCGAGCGCGTAGGCGTCCGGGCCGAGCGGAACGAAGAGCGAGTCGCGGAAGACCTCGACCGTCTCGGTCCCGGGGATCGGCCGGGCGTCGAGGCGGGCGACGGTCTGCCCGGCGGCGAGCGCGAACGTGTCGCGCCGCACGGTCTGCGCCGCCGCCGACGCCCCGAGGGCGCCCAGGAGCAGGACGGCGATCGACAACCTCATCGGGCGCGGGACGAGAGAGACGCGGCGGACGAGGTAGCGGAGGGCGGGCGCAGCGGGAGCGGTGGGGCGGGCAACGTACCGGCGGGCGCCGGTCGCATCAATCCACCCCGGCGCCCCCCCACTCGACGACGCCCGCCGCCGTGACCCCGACGACCGAGGCCCCGAGGCGGATGGCCCCGCGCAGCGGCTCGCCGCGGGGCAGGGGCACGGCCTCGGCCCGGCCGGCGCGCACGAGGGCGACGCCCGTCGCGCCGGCGACCACCACGTCGGGGCCGCTCGCGTCGACGCTGACGAGCCGCCCGAGGGCGGCGGGCGTTGCAATAACGGCATGCACGGCCCCGAACGGATCGAACGCCCGGACCTCCGCGCGCCCCGCGTCGGCCACCCACAGCGCCCCGGCGTCGTCCACGGCGAGGTCGACGGGGTCGGCCAGCGCGCCCGCGCCGAGGACGCGCTCGACGGCCCCCTCGGCGTCGAGCCGGAGGACGTGTCGGCGCGCGGCGTCGAGCACGTACAGCGCGCCGTCGGGGCCCGCGGCGACGGCGGCCGGCTGCCCGCGCGTCCGCTCCCGGGCGGCGCCCGGCTGGCGGAGCGGCTGGGCCGGGTCGACGTCGTAGACCGGGACCGTGGCCGCGAGCCGGGCCTCGGCGGTGAACTGGAGCACGGCCCCGGCCGCGCGGTCGACGACGTAGATCGCCTGCCCGTTCGTC
>CAXRFJ010000674.1:0-5303 GCA_964229475.1 Rubrivirga sp. | reverse complement strand
TCGAGGCCGCGCCGGGGAACCGCTACCCCGACGACCGGCCGCACCGTCTCGTCCGCGCCCTCGAAGCCCGGGAGGGGCTGCCGGAGGGGTCGGTCATCGTCGGCCGCGGCTCGAACGAGCTGTCGCACACCCTCGCGCTCTGCTTTCTCGAGAAGGGGACCCCCGTCGTCCTGCCGAGCCCGATGTTCGCGCTCTACGCGAGCGTCGCCCGGATGCACGGCGCCGACGTGGTCGACGTGCCCGCCGGCCCCGACCTCCGCCACGACGCCGACGCGATCCTCCGGGCCGCCCAGGACGCCGACGCGCCGCTCACGATCGTCACGACGCCGAACAACCCGACCGGCCAGACGCTCGACCACGGCGACCTCCTCCGGCTGGCGGCCGGCGTCCCCGGCATCCTCGTCATCGACGAGGCCTACCACGAGTTCCTCGACGGCCCGACGGCCACCGACGTCCTCCGCGCCCACGACAACGTGCTCGTCCTCCGGACGTTCTCGAAGGCGTTCGGCCTCGCCGGCGTCCGCCTCGGCGTGATGCTGGGACGGCCCGAGCTGATCGCCGAGATGGAGAAGTCGCGGCTCCCGTTCCTCGTCGGCCGGCTGGGCGAGGAGGTCGGCCTCGCGATCCTCGACCGGCCTGACCTCGTCGCCGAGCGCGTCTCCGTCCTCAAGGCCGAGCGCGCGAGGCTGGAGGCCGCCCTCGGCGCGCACGAGGGCGTCGAAGTCCTGTCGGGCGCCGCCAACTTCTTCCTCGTCCGCACCCCGCTGGCGCCGGCCGAGCTGATGCGCCGGATGGCCGACCGCGGCGTCCTCATCCGCGACGTCTCCGGCTACGGCGCGCTCTCCGGCCGCGACGGCACGCCCGGCTGGGTCCGCGTCTCCGTCGGCTCCCCGGAGGAGAACGAGGCCACCCGCCGCGCTGTCGCGGACGTGATGGGCGACGGCTGACGGGTCGGACGACCCCCAGCGACGCCCCACGCTACCCCCCTCACGCCTCTCTCGCATGACGTTCCTCGACGACCTCCGCTGGCGCGGCCTCGTCTACGACCAGACGCCCGACCTCGCCGACCACCTCGCCGAGGCGCCCCGGACCGGCTACATCGGGTTCGACCCGACGGCCGACAGCCTCCACGTCGGCTCGCTCCTCCAGATCCTCGGGCTCCGCCGCTTCCAGCAGCACGGCCACACGCCGATCGCGCTCGTCGGCGGCGGGACCGGGCTCATCGGCGACCCGTCGGGCAAGAAGGCCGAGCGGCAGCTCCTGACGCGCGAGATGGTCGAGGCCAACACGGCCGGCATCCGCCGCCAGCTCGAGCGGTTCCTCGACTTCGACGGCCCCCGCGCGGCCCGCATGGCCGACAACGCCGACTGGCTCACGCAGATCTCGCTGACCGACTTCCTCCGTGACGTCGGAAAGCACTTCACCGTCCAGCAGATGACGGCGAAGGAGTCGGTGAAGCGGCGGCTCGAAAGCGAAGTGGGCCTGTCGTTTACGGAGTTCAGCTACCAGCTCCTCCAGGCCTACGACTTCCTTGTGCTCCACGAGCGCGAGGGGTGCACGGTCCAGATCGGCGGGTCGGACCAGTGGGGCAACATCACGGCCGGCACGGACCTCGTCCGGCGCGAGGGCGGGAAGGCGCACGGGCTCGTCCAGCCGCTCGTGACCAACTCGTCGGGGACGAAGTTCGGCAAGACCGAGGCGGGCACCGTCTGGCTCGACGCCGAGCGGACGTCGCCGTACCGGTTCTACCAGTTCTGGCTCAACGCGGACGACCGCGACGTGGTCAACTACCTCAAGTGGTTCACCGACTTCGAGCCGGAGCAGGTCGAGGCCCTGGCCCAGTCGCACGAGGAGCGGCCCGGCGCCCGCGAGGCCCAGCGCGAGCTGGCCCGCCACGTCACCACGCTCGTCCACGGCGCCGACGCGACCGCGTCCGCCGAGCGGGCCGGACGCGCGCTCTTCGGCGGCGACCTCGCCGCGCTCAGCTCGAAGGAGCTCGCCGAGGTGTTCGAGGAGGCGCCGTCGATCGACCTGGCGGCGGCCGGGTTCGAGGGCGAGGGCGCCCGCGTGATCGACCTCCTCGTCGAGGCCGGGCTGGCGAGCTCGCGCGGCGAGGCCAAGCGCGCGATCCAGGGCGGCGGCGTCCGCGTCGGCGACGCCCGCGTCGAGGACCTCGGCCAGCAGGTCACCCGCGAGGACGCCATCGACGGGTCCGTGCTCGTGCTCCGGAAGGGGAAAAAGTCCGTCGCCCTCGTCCGCCTCGTCTAGCCCGCCGAACCCCGCACGCGCCGCCTCGTTGGGGACGGAGACGCGAGCGCCGGCCGTATCTTCGGCGCCCCCAGGATCGATTCATCCCTCTCAATGGACTACATCCAGGTCGACATCATCGGGCTCTCGACGAGCCCCTCGTCCGGGGGGGCCTACGCCCTCGTGCTGGGCGAGGTCGGCGGCAACCGGCGGCTCCCCATCATCATCGGGGCGTTCGAGGCGCAGGCCATCGCGCTCGAGCTCGAGAAGATCCAGCCGCCGCGGCCGATGACCCACGACCTCCTCCGGTCGCTCTTCGACACGCTCGGCGCCGACGTGACCGACGTGGTCATCGACGACCTCCGCGAGGGGACGTTCTTCGCCAAGATCCGCTACGTGTTCGACGGCGAGGAGGCCACGCTCGACGCCCGCCCGTCCGACGCCGTCGCCCTCGCGGTCCGCACCGACGCCGACCTGTTCGTGGCCGCCGGCGTCCTCGACGAGGCCGGCATCCCGGCCGACGACGACGGCGAGCCCGACGACGAGGGGTTCGAGCCGGACCCCGTGGCCGCGGCCTCGTCCTCGGCCATATCGAAGCTGGACCGGATGGAGAGCCAGCTCGAGAAGGCCATCGCCGAGGAGGACTACGAGACGGCGGCCCGCCTGCGCGACGAGATCGCGCGGATGAAGGAGGGCAACTAGTGGAGCGCCGACCGTCGCCCCCCGACCGCCGCTCCGCCTGTCGATGAGCACGGTCGCTCCGGCTCCGGTCGTCGAGGCGATCCCGCACGCGGACCTCGGCGCCTCGGCGCTGTTCCGGGGCTACCTCTCGGACGACCCGGCCGCGCAGGCGTTCTACCGCTGGTCGCCGCACGCCGCGGCCGACCGCGCCGAGGCGGCCCGCGTCGCCGCCGAGGCGGCCACCGCCCGCGGCCACCGCGACGCCGTCGCCGACGTGCTCGCGGAGCAGAACCGGGCGTGGGGGAGCGGCGCCGCCGTCCTCGACGCGGTCGAGGCGCTGCGGCAGCCGGAGAGCGCGGTCGTCGTGACGGGCCAGCAGCTTGGCCTGTTCGCCGGCCCGCTCTACACGGTCTACAAGGCGCGGACGGCCGTCCGCCTCGCCCGGCGCCTGGCCGACGAGACCGGCCGGCCGGTCGTCCCCGTGTTCTGGCTGGCGGACGAGGACCACGACTTCGCGGAGATCCACCGGGCCGCGTTCGCGGACGGCGAAGACGTCCGCTATTGCAGCTACGACGACGGCGAGCCGCCCGAGGCCGACCGCGGCGCCGTCGGGCGGATCGTGCTGGACGAGAGCGCGACGGCCCGCGCCCTCGCGGAGCTGGAGCGCGCGCTCCCCGACGGCCCCGGCCGCGCCGACGCCCTCGCGCTCGCCCGCGACGCCTACGTCCCGGGGCGGACGATGCGCGACGCGTTCGCCACCCTGCTGCGAGCGCTCGTCCCCGAGGTCGTGCTGATGTCGGCCGACGACGCGCGACTTAAGCGGCTGGCGGCTCCGCTGTTCGCCCGCGAGGTCCGCGAATGGGAGGCCACCGAGCGGCTCCTCGCCGAGCGGAGCGCGGCCCTCGTCGAGGCCGGCTTCCACGCCCAGGTCAGCCCGTCGCCGGTCAACCTGTTCGCGATGGAGGACGGCGCGCGGACTCAGCTCGACCCCGAGGCCGACGGGTTCGTCCGCCGAGGCTCCGACGACGTCCTCTCGCGCGCCGACCTGCTCGACCGGCTGGAGCGCGATCCCGCCTCGATCAGCCCAAACGTCGTCCTGCGGCCCCTCCTTCAGGACACCCTGCTCCCGACGGCCGCCTACGTCGCCGGCCCGGGCGAGGCGGCCTACTTCGCCCAGCTCGGCCCGGTCTACGAGGCGTTCGGCGTGCCGATGCCGGTCATCGAGCCGCGCCTGAGCCTGACCGTCGTCGAGCCCGGCGTCGCCAAGGTCCTCGACCGGTACGACCTCTCGGTGCCGGACCTCGCCGGCCAGCCGGGCGGCGGGCCGCAGCAGACGCTCCACGCCCTCTGGCGGCGGCTCGCGCTCGACGCGTCCGACCGGGACCTCGACGCCGCGTTCGCCACGGCGCGCCGTGCGGCGCTCGACGCGCTCGACGCGCTCGATCCCGTTGCGACGGAGGTTGATGCGGCGCTCGGCTCGACCGTCGGTGCCGCGCGGCGGAAGGTCGAGAAGGCGCTCGAGGTGCTGGAGGAAAAGACCGTCCGCCTCGAGAAGCGGAACCACGTGGTCGTCCGCCGGCGGCTGGCGCGGGCGCAGGCCGCGCTGTGGCCCGACGGCCACCTCCAGGAGCGCTGGCTCGGCCCGCTCGGCGTCGTCGCCCGGCACGGCCGCGGCGCCCTCGCGGCCCTCGTCGACGCCGTTCCGCTCGACGCCACCGCACACCACGTCGTCCGCCCATGACCGCCGCCGCCCTGTTCTCGCCGCTCGTCGAGCGCGCCATCGAGATCGCCGCCGAGTGGCACGACGGGACCTACCGGAAGGGTCGCTGGACCGACCCGTGCGTCCGCCCCCCCGACGACACGCCGTCCCGGGTGCCGGCCATGGCCCACGTCACGGCCGTCGCCCTCACCGTCCAGCGCGCCGGGTGGGGCGACGAGGCCGTCGCCGCGGCGTTCCTCCACGACGCGCTCGAGGACGGCAACCGCCACGGCGACGCGCTCGGCCGCGCGACGCTGGTCGCGCTCGTCGGCGAGCCGGTCGTCCGGATCGTCGAGGCCGTCTCGGAGCCGAAGCGCGACGACGACGGGGCGTGGCTCCCGTGGCGCGTCCGGAAGGAGGCCTACCTCCGGTCGCTCGCCGCCGGCCCGCCCGAGGCCGTCGCCGTGTCGCTGGCCGACAAGCTCCACAACGCCTACGCGATGGCCTCGAGCCTGGAGGCCGGGATCGACATTTTTACCTCGGCGCCGGGGCGGAAGGCGCTCTCGGCTGGGCCCGAGGACCAGCTCTGGTTCTTCGAGGCCGTGCTCGACGAGAGCCGCCGCCTCGACGACCCCCGCCTCGGCGCCCTCCGCGACCGGCTCCGCGCCGAGGTCGA
>CAXRFJ010000673.1:0-3441 GCA_964229475.1 Rubrivirga sp. | reverse complement strand
GCGAGAGGTTGGCCCGCCAGTCGACCTCGAGGTTGCCGAGGGCCGGGAGCGCGTGCTCGCCGCGGAGCTGGGCCGAGCCGAGCGTCCGCTCGGTGTAGCCCGTGACGATGTCGGTCACCGGCGTGCCGGCCGAGAGGACGTTGTCGACGCCGGCGAGCGTCCGCGCCTGGCTCTCCGTGATGTGGCTGAAGAGCGTGTTGAGCGCGACCTCGTTGTAGCTGCCGAGCTGGACGGCGAGGTTGGCGATGCCGCCGACCTGGGCCGACTGCGTCGCCCGCTGGTCCGTCCGGAACTGCGTCGTGTCGACGGCCACCTGGCCCGTGGCCTCGTCGCGGCCGGTGAGGTCGAGGCGCGCGAGCGTCCCGCCGTCGTAGGCGCTGACGCCCTGGTCGGCCGTGAGCCCGACGATGTAGCCGACCGCGTTCCGCCCGACCGGCACGCGGTCGCCGATCGAGAGCGAGACGCTGCCGGTGAACGGGACGGTGCCCGACGTCGGCGCGACCATCGGCGTGAGCGCGTTCGAGAGGTCGTCGAGGAACTGGGAGGCCGCGGCGTCCTGGCGCACGAGCGGGCCGGTGCCCGGGCCGCCGGGCCCGTCGAGCCGCGACGTCGGGCGGACGAACTGGTCCCGCGGCGTGTCGGCCAGCAGGCCCGGCACGGCGAGGCCGCCCGCGCCGAAGCGGAAGAGGCTGCTGCCCTGGACCGGGTCCACGACGATCGCGTCGCCCGGGACGGCCTCGGTCGAGAAGCCGGTCGAGACCGAGACCGACGACGTGAACGCGTCCGGGAACGACCGCGTGGTGATGTCGACGAGGCCGCCGGAGAAGCTGCCCGGCTTGTCGGGCGTGAAGGTCTTCAGTGTGACGATGTTCTCCAGGAAGCCGGCCGGGAACAGGTCGAACTGGACCGCGCGGCGGTCGGGGTCGGCGGTGGGGAGGACGGCCCCGTTGAGCTGCGTGTTGGCGTAGCGGTCGCCGAGGCCGCGGACGAACACGTACTGGCCGCCCTGGACGCTGGCGCCCGTCACGCGCTCCATGGCGTCGCCGGCGTCGCTGGCCCCGCTCTGGGAGATCGTCTCGGCCGAGATGGCGTCGCTCACCTGGGCGGCCTTGGCCCGCACGCGGAGGAGGCCGACCTCGCTGTTCGTGGCGAGGATCTCCTCGGCCTCGACGACGACCTCCTCGAGCTGGGCGTCGGTCGTCAGCGTGACGTTGAGCGCGACCGGCGCGCCGGCCTCGACCCGGACGTTGTTGACGACCTGCGTGGCGTAGCCGACGAACGAGTACCGGACGGTGTACGTCCCGACGGGGAGCCGGTCGATCCGGTAGTTCCCGTCGATGTCGGTGGCCGCGCCGGTGCCGGCCTCGACGACGAGGACGCTGGCGCCGGGGAGCCCGCCGCCGAAGTCGCCGTCGACGACGGTGCCGGTGAGGGCCCCGGTCTGGGCGAGCGCGAGGCCGGGGAGGAGGAACGCGACGAGAGCAGCGGCCCGTCGGGCGTGCTCGGAGGCCCGCGACGTGCGGGGGGGCCGGAACGACATGGGGAGGGGGTGTGGGAGTCTCGGCCGGGCCGAGGTCGGGGGAGAATGGCGGGGGCCGTGGGAGGGCCCCTGAGCCCGTCGGTCCCCACACTAGCGGGCGCTCGTTACGCCGCGTTTACCCGGCCGTTATCGGAGCATTACGCCCCCCGGGGTTCCGTGAAGCCCCGCCGAAACTCCGGGTTAGCGCCCCGGCCCCGCCGGCCTCGGGGCCGAGGCCGACCGGGCGAGCCCGCCGCCGGCGGCGGCCCCCCGTTGCCCGGCCCCGAACCTTTCGGCCGCCGCCGCCGTCCTGTAGATCCCTGTTGCAACGGACGCTCTGACCCGCTCCCCGCTCCGCACGACGGCGACGCTGTTCGCCCTCTGGCTCCTCGTCTTCACGGCGGCCAGCCAGACCATCGTCGTCACGCCCATCCTCCCGGTCATCGGCGAGGCGCTGGGCGTGGGGACGGGGCCGCTGGGGCTCCTCGTGTCGGTGTACTCGTGGGTGCTCGCGGCGGCCGCGCTCGTCATGGGGCCGATCTCCGACCGCATCGGGCGGCGGCGCGTCCTCCTCTTCGGGTCCGGCGCGCTCGTCGTGGCCCTCGCGCTCCACGGGCTGGCGCGGACGTTCGAGGCGCTCCTCGTCATGCGCGTGCTGGCCGGCGCGGGCGGCGGGATGCTCTCGGGCGCGGCCGTGAGCTACGTCGGCGACGCGTTCCCGTACGAGCGGCGCGGGTGGGCCAACGGGTGGGTCATGAGCGGCGTCCCGTTCGGGCTCGTCCTCGGGATCCCGCTCGGCCGCGCGCTGGCGGTCGCCTTCGACTTCCGGACGCCGTTCGTGGCGTTCGCCGGCGTGATGGCCGTCGCGTTCGTCCTCATCCTGACCGTCGTGCCCCAGCCCGACGTCCAGCTCTCGGCCGCGCGGCCGACCGTCCGGGGCGCGCTCCGCCAGTACGCCGCGCTGCTCCGGGGCTCGGGCGGGACGGCCGCCGCGGCGGCCACGTACTTCCTGATGTACTTCGGGCTGAGCCTCCTCATCGTTTACCTCCCGCAGTGGCTGACGGCCCGGTTCGCCCTCGAGGTGGCGCCGTTCGGCGAGCCGCTCGCGGTGTTCGGCCTCCCGCTCGACTTTATCGCGACGCTGTTCCTGGTGGGCGGGCTGGTGAGCGTGGTCGTCGGGCCGCAGGCCGGGACGTTCTCCGACGTCGTCGGGCGGAAGCCCCTCATCCTCACGTCGTGCCTGGGGCTGGCCGTGGTCACGGCCGCGCTGCCGTTCGTGGTGGTCGAGCGGTGGGCGGCGTACCCCGCCTACATCGGCATCATGGGCCTGTTCGCGCTGCGGATGGCGCCGCTCCAGGCGCTCCTGACGGCGCTCGTGCCGGGCCGCCAGCGCGGCGCGTTCCTCTCGCTCACGATCGCCATCGGGCAGATCGGGACGGGCGTCGGGGCGGCGGTCGCGGGCGTGCTCTACGCGGAGGTCGGCTACGCGGCCACCACGACGCTCTCGGCGGTCGTGGTCCTGGCGATGGCCGCGCTCGTGTGGGCCTGGCTCCCCGAGCCGACCGCGCAGGCGACCGACCCGGAGCCGGTCGCGGAGGCCGCCGAGGCGGGCGTGGTCGCGGGCGAGACGGCGGCGCCATAGGACGATGTCGAGTCCTCTCTCAGGTCGTGCCGTGTTGCGTGTTTCGTATTGCGTGATCTCTCTGGTGGGCCACGCAACACGAAACACGCGACACGATGGGGCACACCCGTCGGAATTTGATCGGCACGTCGTGGCCGCTCGCTACTCACTCGTGTCGCCCGAGTCGAACGTCGCCAGGAGCGCCGGCAGCGCGTCCGGCGTCGAGAGGACGACGCGGGCGCCGGCCTCCATCAGCGTCCGCCCGTGCTCGAGCACGTCGAGCCCCGGCGGCACGACGCCG
>CAXRFJ010000672.1:0-8035 GCA_964229475.1 Rubrivirga sp. | reverse complement strand
CTGGCCCGGCGTCAGCCCGAGCTCGGCGCGGACGTCGCGGCACAGGTGGCTCTGGTCGGCGAACCCGGCGTCGAGCGCGACCTGCGCGGCCGGCGCGCCCGACGACGCCAGCAGGTCGGCGGCGCGGCGGACGCGGAGCCGCCGCCGGTACGTCGTCGGGGCGACGCCGAACGCGCGGCGGAACGCGCGCGCCAGCGACACCGGGTGGACGTCGGCGTCGGCCGCCAGTGCGGCGACGGACGGGGCCTCGGCGGGCGCGTCGTCCATGTGCTCCTTCGCCCGGAGCAGCCACGGCGCGACCGGGCCCGGGCCGTCGCCCTTGGCGGCGACGGCCGCGAGGAGGGCCCAGAGGTCGTCCTCGGCCGCCTCGGGCGACTGGCGGAGCGACCGGACGAAGCGGAGGCCGGCGCCGCCCGCCGGTCCCGCGTGGTGCCACCGCCAGTCGTCGAGGTCGTCGCCCCACAGCACCTCCGGGAGGACGACCGACACGAGCCGCGCGCCGTCCGGCCCGAACGCGTTCCGGTGCCGCACGTCGGCCGGCTTGACCACCACGCTCGCCGCCGACGCGACCTCCTCCCGCCCGCGGGCCTCCTCCTTCACGGCGCCCCGCAGGACGACGCTGATCCGCGGGCGCCCGTCGGTGTGCGGCTCGAACCGGTGGCCGGGCGGGTAGGCGCCGTCGACCACGACCGCGTCGCCGAGGCGGGCGACGTCGGCGAACGCGGGCTGGCCGGGCGGCGCGGCGTGCGGGGACCGGGGCATGGGCGGTGGCGGGTGGCCCCCCTCGGACGGGGCCCGCCCGCCGGGGTTACGCCCTACGCCTCCGCCGACGCCTCCGGCCCGAGGCCGCGCTCGATGAGGTGGATCAGCTCCTCCTCGCCCTGCGTCACGCGGCCGTCGGCGCGGGCGACGAGGCGGAGGTCGGCGAGGACCTGCGCGCGGCCGGGCCCGTCGAGCCGGCGGCGGACGCGGCCGAGCACCTCCTCGATCGCCTCGCGGCGGGCGTCGACGAGGGCGGCCTCGCGGAGCGCGTGGTCGACGCCGGCGGGGTCTTCGCCGGGCGCCCACGCCTCGAGCGCCTCGCGCATGGCGTCGGCCTCGGCGGGGTCGAGGTCGCCGTCGGCGCCGAAGGCGAGCGCGCGGTAGAGGACGGCGAGGTCGAGGAGGAGGGGGCCCATGGGATTCGGTCGGGTCTGGCGAGCGGCCGGGCGGGGGCGGTGGACTCCCGGGGCTCCGTCGTCCGGGGCCGCCCGGAGCGGGGCGGCGGCCGGCCGGCGGGGCGGGAGGGAAGGTAGCGTACGAGCGGGCGCGGTCGGTCTCAGCGGGCGACGGCGACGGCGCGGACCTCGCGGATCACCGTCACCTTGATCTGCCCGGGGTACTCCATCTCGCGCTCGATCCGGCGCGAGATGTCGCGGGCGAGCGTCTCCGCGACGGCATCCGACACCCGCTCGGTGTCGACGACGACGCGGATCTCGCGGCCCGCCTGGATGGCGTAGGCCTGGACGACGCCCTCGAAGTCGGAGGCGATGCCCTCCAGCCCCTTCAGGCGCTGGACGTACCGCTCGAGCGCCTCGCGGCGGGCCCCGGGCCGCGCGCCCGACGCGGCGTCGGCGGCCTGGACGATCGGCGCGATGGGCGTGGCCATGGGCACCTCGTCGTGGTGCGCGCCGACGGCGTTGGCCACGTCCGGGTGCTCCTTGTACTGGCGGGCCAGCTCCATCCCGGCGATCGCGTGCGGCTGCTCGAGGTCGCCCTCGATCACCTTGCCGATGTCGTGGAGGAGGCCGGCGCGGCGGGCCTTCCGGGCGTCGAGCCCGAGCTCGGCTGCCATCAGCCCGGCCAGCTTGGCCGTCTCAATCGAGTGGTGGAGGAGGTTCTGGCCGTAGCTCGCGCGGTACTTCATCCGCCCGACGAGCTTGACCAGCTCGGGGTGGAGCCCGTGGATCTGGAGCTCGAGCGCGGCCTGCTCGCCGGCCTCGACGATCTCGGCGTCGATCTCCTCGCGCGTGGCCTCGACGACCTCCTCGATCCGCGCCGGGTGGATCCGGCCGTCGTCGAGGAGGCGGACGAGCGCGAGCCGGGCCACCTCGCGGCGGACGGGGTCGAACCCGGACACGAGCACGGCGTCGGGCGTGTCGTCGACGATGACCTCGACGCCGGTCGCGGCCTCGAACGCGCGGATGTTGCGGCCCTCGCGGCCGATCACGCGGCCCTTCATGTCGTCGGACTTGAGCGGGACGGCCGAGACCGTGTGCTCGATCGTAGCCGTCGCGGCGAGCCGCTGGATGGCCTTGAGGATGACCTTCGTGGCCTCGCGCTGGGCCGTCCGCTTGGCCTCGTCGCGGGCGTCCTTGACGGCGCCGGCGGCCTCCAGCTTGGCCTCGCGCGTGAGCTCGGCGACGAGCCGGTCGCGGGCCTCCTCGCGCGACATGCTCGCGGTGGTCTCCAGCTTGGCGAGGTGCTCCTCGACGAGCCGGTCGAGGCGGGCCGTGGCGTCGTCGAGGTGGGCCTGGAGCTCGTCGACCTCGCGCTCGCGGCCGGCCAGCTCCTGCTGGCGGCGGCCGACGGCGGTGGCGAGGCCCTGGACCTGCTCGCCGAGCGCGTCGGCCTCGGCGCGGCGGCGCTCGGCGGCGGCGGTGAGCGCGTCGAGCGCGTCGGCGGCCGTCTCGAGCGCGCTCTCGCGGGCGGCCAGCCGCTTGGCCTTCTTGTCGACGCGGGCGCGGGCGGCGTCGAGCTTGTCGCGCGTCTTCTGGTGGCGCTCCTTGACCTCGGCCACGCGCGTCTCGAGGCGGGCGCGGCGGCGGCGGACCTCGTCGCGGGCGGTCGCCAGCTCGGCCTGGGCCGCCTCGGCGCGCTCCTGGAAGTGGCCGGCCTCGGCCTCGGCGCGGGCGGCGGCGGCCTCGGCCCGCGTGGCCGCCGCCTCGAACTGGGCGGCGGCGGCCCCCCCGCGCCCCACGCGCCCGCCGACGAACCCGACGGCCAGCGCCAGCGCGACGCCGACCACGGCGAGGGTGAGCGAGAGCGGGTCCATCGGCGGGGGGGACGCGGGAGACCGGTGCGACGCGAGCGCCCCGAGGGGGCTCTCCCCGGGGCGCTCGCGCGGAGACCCGGTCGGGGGCGGCGGAAACCCCGCCGTCCGCCCGGGTCGGACAGAGGCACCAGCCTGCAGCGCTTGGACGAGAACCTTGCTCGTCTGACAATGTGGAGGCCCCTCGGACCCTCTCGCCTTCCGCGGCGGGGCGCCGAGGCGCCCCAACCCGGGGCGGGTGCCCGCGGGCTGCGGCCTGATGGTCAGGTCCTAAATGGAGCCTCCGCGGTAAACGCTGTTCAGGTTCCCATGCGGTGGCTACAAGCCGGTGGGCGCGGTCGGGGGGTTGGCCCGAGCCGCGCGGTCCCAATATCGCCCAGGCCGCGGCCCCGTTCCGTGAGAGACCACGAATTCCCCCGAGCGCCCCCGAGGCCCGCCCGCTCGGGCGTCCGGCGGGCTACCCCTCGGGCGCCTCGGGCTCCGCGCCGGCCGACCCGTCGCCACCGCCGAGGGCGGCGTCGATCCGGTCGGACAGCGAGGCCGCCTCGATCTCGAGGCGGGCCCGGAGCCGGTCGGTCTCGGCGCGCGCGGCGTAGAGCTCCTCCGCCAGCTCGAGCGCGACGAGGACCGCGTGCGTCATGTCGGGCTGGGAGGGGAGCTGCTGGCGGAGCCGCCGGAGCCGCTCGTCGACGCGGGCCGCGAGGTGGACCGTGTAGTCCTCGTCGCCGGGCGCCACGCGGAGCGGGTACTCGCGGTCGAGGATCCGGACGCGGACGGAGACGGGGAGGGCGGAGCTCATGCGGCCGGGGGCGGGTCGGCGCTGCCGTCGCCGCCGGCGCCCTCGCCGGCCTGAAGCAGTCCGTCGACGAGGTCGAGGAAGCCCTGGACGCGGGCCCTCAGCGCGGCGGGGTCCTCGCCCTCGCCGAACGAGAAGGACGGCGTGGCGCCCGTCCCGGTCCCGCTCTCCTGGATCTCGATGAGCCGCTTGGCCAGCGCCGCGTTCTCCGTCCGGAGCCGTTCGATCTCGCGCACAGCCGCGTCCACGCGGTCGCGGAGATGGCTCAGCGACCGCCACTCGGGCCGGGGGTCGGAGCGACCCGGCTCGGCCTCGGACGGGGCGGTGGGCTCCATGCGGGCAGGCGGTAGAAGGTCAAGATAGACACGAACCGCTAGGGGGGATCCCCCATCCGCCGCCTAGGCACTTGTTGATGCGGACGTAACGGCGCCTCAGGTGCGGAGCGCCGCCCCGTGCCGGGCCTCGAGCGTCTTGACGATCCGCCGGACGCGCCCGTCGACCTCCTTGTCGCGGAGCGTCTTGTCGGCCCCGAAACGGAGCGCGACGGCGAGGCTCTTCTGGCCCTCTGGCACGCCGTCGCCGCGGTACACGTCGAACACGCGGACGTCCTGGAGCAGCGGCTGGCCCGCCTGGCGGATCGTGTCGAGGAGCGGCCCGGCCGCCTGCGCCTCGGCGACCACGAGGGCGAGGTCGCGCTCGACGGTCGGGAAGCGCGAGATGGGGCGGTAGCGCGCCGGCTCGTCGCGGTCGGCGAGCCGGGCGAGCGCGTCCCAGTCGAGCTCGGCGACGAACAGCTCGGCCTGCAGCTCGGCCGCGTCGGCGACGGCGTCGGCCAGCCGCCCGATCGAGCCGAGGCGGACGTCGCCGGCGTGGAGGTCGAGCGCGTAGGCCGTGAGGCCCTCCGGCGCGGGCCGCGGCGTCTCGGTGATCCCGCCGATGCCGAGGTCGGCGAGGACGTCCGCGACGAGGCCCTTGAGGTCGTAAAAATCGGCGGCACGGGCGGGGGCGTTCCACGTCGCCGGCGTCTCGCCGCTGAGGCCGAGGACCAGCGACGTGTGCTCGTGGTAGCCCTCCACGAGGTCGCTTGCGTCGGCCGACTGGCGGTAGACGTGGCCGGCCTCGAACAGGCGGAGCGCGCCGGCCCCGCGGGCCTGGTTGTAGCTCGCGACGGCGACGAGGCCCGGGAGGAGCGACGGGCGCATGGCGGCCATCTCCTGCGAGATCGGGTTGAGCGTCTCGACCGGCGCGCCCGCGCGGCCCGTCCACGCGGCGTCGGCGAAGGCCTCGGCGGTGGGCTTGGGGACGAGCGAGTTGGTGTAGAGCTCGCGGAAGCCGAGCGCGGCCAGCCGCCGTCGCACGCGCGCCAGCAGCCGGGCCGACGGCGTGTCCGAGGCGGGCACGAGCGGGACCGGCGTGGACGCCGGCGCGGGCAGGTTGTCGTAGCCCCACAGCCGCGCGACCTCCTCGATCACGTCGACCTCGCGCTCCACGTCGGGGCGGAACGGCGGAATGGTGACGACGAGCCCGGCGTCGGCCGCCTCGCTCACGGCCGCCTCGACGCCCTCGCCCCGCGCCGCCGCCTCGGCGAACGCGTCGAGCTCGTCGGCCTCGGCGTCGCGGACCTCAAACCCGATGGCCGTCAGGAGGCGGACGATCTCGTCCTCGGGGACCCGGGTCCCGAGCACCGTCGCCACGCGCGACGGGCGGAGCGTGACCGTCCGCGGCTCGTGCGGCGTCGGGTGTTCGTCGATGAGGCCGGGCACGACCGTGCCGCCGGCGACCTCCGCCAGCAGCTGGGCCGCGCGGGCGGCGGCGCGCGCCTGGCCCGTCGGGTCGACGCCGCGCTCGAAGCGGTAGCTCGCGTCGGTCTGGAGCCCGAGCGCCTTCGACGTCTTGCGGATCCGCGACGGGTCGAAGTACGCGCTCTCGATCAGCACGCTCGTGGTCGAGTCGCTGACCTCCGAGTTGGCGCCGCCCATCACGCCGGCGACGGCCACCGGCTTCTCGTGGTCGCAGACGAGGACGGTGCCCTCGGGCACCGTCCGCTCCTGGTCGTCGAGCGTCGTCACGACCTCGCCCGCCTCGGCGGCGCGGACCACGAGGCCGCCGCCCGCGAGCGCGTCGAGGTCGAAGGCGTGGAGCGGTTGGCCGAGCTCGTGGAGCACGTAGTTCGTCACGTCCACGACGTTGTTGATCGAGCGGACGCCGATCGCCTCCAGCCGCTCGCGCATCCAGTCCGGCGACGGCCCGACGGTCACGTCGCGGACGAGCATGGCCACGAGCCGGTGGCAGCCCTCAGCGTCCCGGATCTCGACGCTCGCCTGCTGGGCGGCCTCGCCGCCGGCCTCCGGCACGTCGATCTCCGGCAGCGTCAGCGGGGTGTCCGTCAGCGCCGCGACGTCGCGGGCGACGCCGACGTGCGAGGTCGCGTCCGGCCGGTTCGGCGTGATGGCGACGTCGAGGACCGTGTCGCCCGGGAGCGCGTCGCGCTGGCGGAGGTAGGCGGCGAAGTCCTGCCCGACCACGGCGTCGTCGTCGAGGACGAGGATCCCGTCGTGGCTGTCGCCGACGCCGAGCTCGTCCTCGGCGCAGATCATCCCGTTCGAGACCTCGCCGCGGATCTTGCCCTTCTTGATCGTGACCGGCTCCAGCGCCGACGGGTCCTTCCGCGACGGCAGCATCAGCTCCGTGCCGACGGTCGCGACTGGCACCTTCTGGCCCTCGGCCACGTTCGGCGCGCCGCACACGATCTGGACGGGCTCGCCGTCGCCGAGGTCGACCTCGGTCACGCGGAGCCGGTCGGCGTCGGGGTGCTCGCGCACGGCCACGACGTGCCCGACGACGACGCCGTCGAGCGACGGCCCGCCGGTCGTGACCTCCTCGACCTCGAGGCCGGTCATGGTCAGGAGCTCCGCGAGGGCGTCGGGCGCGAGCCCGTGCGCGACGTAGTCGGCGAGCCAGTTGAGACTGATGTTCATCGGAGTTCGGAGTGGGGAGTTCGGGGTTCGGAGTTCTCCCAGGGGCTCACTCTGAACCCCGAACTCCGAACTCCGAACTCAGAACTGGCGGAGGAAGCGGACGTCGTTCTCGTAGAGGAGCCGGATGTCGTCGATGCCGTGGCGGAGCATGGCCATCCGCTCGACGCCCATCCCGAAGGCGTAGCCCGTGTAGCGCTCGGAGTCGACGCCGACGTTCTCGAGCACGTTCGGGTCGACCATGCCGGAGCCGAGGATCTCCATCCAGCGGCCGCCGCCCGGGAGGCTCTCGTCGGCCCACCACACGTCGACCTCCGCGCTCGGCTCCGTGAACGGGAAGAAGCTGGGGCGGAACCGCATGCGCGCCTCGCGCGCCGGCCCGTCGCTCGCGCCGAAGAACGCCTTCGCGAACGCCGTGAGCATCGCCTTGAGGTCGGCGAACGAGACGCCCTCGTCCACCACCAGCCCCTCGACCTGGTGGAACAGGCAGTAGCTCTTGTAGGAGATGGCCTCGTTGCGGAACACGCGGCCCGGGGCGATCACGCGGATCGGCGGCGCCTGCTGCTCCATCGTCCGCACCTGGACCGGCGAGGTGTGGGTCCGGAGGAGGACGCCGCGGCCCTCGGGCGGCGGGGGCTCGAGGAAGAACGTGTCCTGCATGTCCCGCGCCGGGTGGTCGGGCGGGAAGTTCAGGGCGCTGAAGTTGTGCCAGTCGTCCTCGATCTCGGGCCCCCGCGCGACGGCGAAGCCGAACGACTGGAAGATGGCCTGAATGTCCTCCAGCGTCTGCGTGAGCACGTGGAGGCTCCCCCGCTCGACGGGCGCCGGGGCGCGGCCGGGGAGGGTGAGGTCGAGGTCGGTCGCGCCCGCCTCGGCGTCGCCGGCGAGGGCGCCCGCCGCGGCGTCGAGGCGGTCCTGGGCGGCCTGCTTCAGCGCGTTGAGCCGCTGGCCGACGGCCCGGCGCTGGTCCGGCGGCACGGTCCCGATCTTCGAGAACAGGTCCGTGATCACGCCCGCCTTCCGGCCGAGGAAGCGGACGCGGTAGGCCTCGGCCTCGTCGTCGGAGGTGAGCGGGAGCGTGTCGATCTCGGCCTGGACGGCCTCGAGCTCGGCCTCGAGGGGCGTGTCTGCCATGGGAGCGGACGGGGCGCCGGCGGGGGGTAGCGAGAGCCTACAAAAACTCCCGCCGGGCCGGGGCCGGGCGGGAGTCGTGGGGGGGCGGGGGGGGGGGGG
>CAXRFJ010000671.1:0-2217 GCA_964229475.1 Rubrivirga sp. | reverse complement strand
GCCAGCGCTTCTGGCGGGTGACGCCGGAGACGTAGTCGACGGCGCGGCGCGAGACCTCGGGCGGGTGGGCGCCGTCGGCGAGACGGGCCACGTGGGCGCCGTCCGCCTCGACGCGGAGGAGGCGCTGGACGGCGAGGACGCGGGCGGTGGGGTCCCTGGGGTCGCGATCGGTCATGTCGCGAAGCTAGCGGGCCCGCGCACGCCGAGGCGACTCCCGGTCCGCGACGTGCGCCCTGGCGTCCCGTCTCGGTCAGGATTTCCCGAGCGCTCCGGCCCTGGGGCCCGTCGGCCTCGTGCCCCCCTGTGGGGCCTCTTCCCTAACGGAGCTGGCCTATGTTCGGCCACGCGTCTCTCTTCCCGAACGCCATGGCCTCCGAGATCGTCACGCAGCTGCTCCGCGACATCGGCGCCGGCCGCGAGGAGGCGCTCGACGAGCTGATGCCGCACGTGCTCGACTCGCTCCGGGGGATCGCCCGCCGGCAGCTCCGCGGGGAACGGCCCGACCACACCCTGAACCCCACGGCGCTGGTGAACGAGGCGTACCTCACCCTCGTCGCCAACGACTTCAAGGACTGGCAGAACCGGGCGCAGTTTTTCGCGGTCGCCGCGAGGGCCATGCGGCAGGTCCTCATCGGCTACGCCCGGAAGCGGGGCGCGGAAAAGCGCGGCGGCGGGGCCGTCCGCGTGACGTTCGACGACCACCGCCCCCCGCTCCTCGACGAGCAGGCCGACGAGCTCGAGGCCCTCGACGAGTCGCTGGACCGCCTCGAGGCGCTCAACCCCCGCCACGTCCGCGTCGTCGAGTGCCGGTTCGTCGTCGGGCTGACCGTCGAGGAGACGGCCGAGGCCCTCGGGATCTCGCCGGTCACCGTGGCCCGCGACTGGCGGATGGCCCGCGCCTGGCTCCGCCACGACCTCACCCGGGACGCGAGGGAGGGCCCATGACACGACTCGGGTGAGGAGCGCGCCTCCCCCTCTCAGCCGACTCCCCGACGCCCATGGACGCCGCCCGCTTCGCCACGATCCAGGACCTCTTCCTCTCGGCGGTCGAGCTTCCGAGCGAGCAGCGGGCGGCCTACCTGGACGAGGCCTGCCGCACGGCCGAGGGGCTCGTGGACCCGGCGCTCCGCGAGGCCGTCGAGCGATGCCTCGCGGCCGACGCCTCCGAGGACGACTTTTTCCTGGACCACCCCCTCGCCGAGCCCACCGCCCTCGTCGCCGAGCCGCCGGTCGCGGGGAGGCGGCTGGGCCCCTACCGGGTGCTCCGCCTGCTCGGGCGCGGGGGCATGGGCGCCGTCTACCTCGCCGCGCGCGACGACGTGGGGCGCCAGGTCGCCCTCAAGGTGGGCCGGGGCGCCCTCGCGGACCCGGGCGCGCGCCGCCGGTTCCTCGTCGAGCGGCGCCTGCTCGCGCGCCTCGAGCACCCCCACATCGCCCGGCTCTACGACGTGGGGGTCGCCGACGACGGCCTCCCCTACTTCGCCATGGAGTACGTCGAGGGCGAGCCGCTCACGACGTACTGCGACCGCGAGCGCCTCGGCCTCGACGCCCGCCTGCGCCTGTTCGAGCAGGTGGGCCGGACGGTCCAGCACGCGCACCAGCACTTCGTCGTCCACCGCGACCTCAAGCCCTCGAACATCTACGTCACGCCCGGGGGCGAGGTCAAGCTGCTCGACTTCGGCATCGCGAAGGCGCTCGACGAGGCCGAGCAGGCCAGCGAGGGCGCCTCCCGGACGCGGACGGGCCACCGGCTGATGACGCCGGCCTACGCCGCCCCGGAGCAACGCGCCGGCGAGGCCATCACGGCCGCCGCCGACGTGTACAGCCTCGGCGTCGTCCTCTACGAGCTTCTGACTGGCTCGCGCCCCGAGGCCGACGTGACCGCCGAGCCCAAGCGCCCCTCGGTGGCCGTCACGGAGGCGACCGCCACGGCGACGGCCGTCGCCCGGGGCACGACGGCCGAGCGGCTGGCGCGCCGCCTGCGCGGCGACCTCGACCGGATCTGCCAAAAGGCGCTTCAGCCCGAGCCCGAGCGGCGCTACGCGAGCGCGGAGGCCTTCGTGGAGGACGTGCGGCGGCACCTGGCCGGGTTGCCTGTCACGGCCCAGCGCGACACCCCCGGCTACCGGCTCCGGGCGTTCGTCCGCCGCCACCGGCGCGGCGTGGTCGGCGGCGTCGGCGCGCTCGCCCTGCTGGGCCTGATCGTGACTCTCTACA
>CAXRFJ010000670.1:0-7455 GCA_964229475.1 Rubrivirga sp. | reverse complement strand
TGCTCCGCCGCCTCTTCCGCCAGAGCACGACGTACGCTGTCGCCAGCGTCGTCTCGAAGCTGAGCGGCTTCGCGCTGCTCGTGTTCTACGGCGACCCCGCGGTCCTGCCGAAGGCCGAGTTCGGCTACCTCGGCGCGCTCGACGCCGCGAAGGCGCTCGTGCTGCTCGTGGCCGGCGTCGGGCTGCCGCTCGGGATCATCCGGTTCGCGTCGTCGCCCGACCTCTCGGAGGCGCAGCGGGCCCGCGTGCCGGCGACGGCGCTCCTCGTGGCCGTCGTCGCGGGCACGCTGGCGGCGGCGGCCGGGTGGGCGCTGGCGCCGCTCGCGTCGGAGGCCCTCGTCGGGACGCCCGCACGCGCCGAGGCCGTCCGCTGGCTGGCCGTGTTCGTCGGCTTCAAGACCGTCGCCGACGTGTCGTACACGGTCCTCCGCCAGCGCGAGCGGGCCGGGGCGTTCGTGCTGATCGGCGTGGTCGAGGCGCTGCTCCTCGTGGGCGCCGTGATCGTCTTTTTGCTGCGCGGGGAGGAGCTGACGGGCGTGATGAAGGGGTACGCGCTGTCGGCCGCCGTCGTCGCGACCGTCATCACGCCCGTGCTGCTGCGGAACGTCGAGCGCCGCGTCGACTGGGGGCTGATCCGCCCGATGCTCCTGTTCGGGCTCCCGCTGATCGCGTCCGGCATCGCGTCGCGGTTCCTCAACATCGGCGACCGGTTCCTGCTGCTCGCCTACCTCGGGCCGGAGGCGACGGCCGTCTACGAGTGGGCCGCGCGGTTCGGCGGCGTCGTCAACGTGTTCCTGGTCCAGAGCTTCGTCCTCGCGTTCACCGTGCTGGGGCTGAAGTCGCTCGACGAGTCGGGCTCGTCGGACCTCCACCGCCAGTCGTTTCGGCACTTCGCGGCGCTGGCCGGCTGGGTCACGCTCGGCCTCGCCCTCTTCGTGGCCGACGTGAGCCGCCTTCTCACCGATGACCCGGAGTTCGTGGCGACCGAGGCCCTCGTGCTCCTCATCGGCGGCGGGTTCGCGTTCTACGGGCTCTACTTCGTCGTCGTCAACGTGCTCTACGCGGCGGGGCGGACGGCGGCGGTCGCGCTCACCGTCGGCGCGGCGGCGCTCCTCAACCTCGGGCTCAACGCCGTGCTGATCCCCGTGATGGGGATCGCGGGCGCGGCCGTGGCGACGCTCGTGGCCTACGCGGCGATGGCGCTGGGGACGGCCCGGATGGCGCAGACGTCGATGGCCGTCCGCTACCCGTGGCGCGTGCTCGTGTGGGTGGGCCTGCTCGTGGCCGGGCTGTTCCTGCTGGCCCAGCCGTCGGCGGCGTGGGCGGCGCCCGCGCGGCTGGCGCTTCGAGCGGCGCTCGCGGCGGCGTACGTCCCCGGCCTGTTCCTGCTCGGGGTGTACGGGCGGGACGACTACGCGCGGGCCGTGGCGCTCGTGCGGGAGCACGCCGGGAGCACCTCCGGGGCGGGTGATCCCGGGGATCGTTGACAGGGCGGGGGCCGTCGTAGATTGGGCGGCCGGCGCGATGGTGCGCCGTTCCCTCTACATCCAGACAGAACTCATGCCCAACGGAGACATCGGCGCCGCCCTCGGAATGGTCGAGACGCGAGGCCTCGTCGGCGCCATCGAGGCGGCCGACGCCATGGTCAAGGCCGCCCGCGTCAACCTCATCGGGAAGGAGCAGATCGGCGGCGGCTTCGTCACCGTGATGGTCCGCGGCGACGTCGGCGCGGTCAAGGCCGCGACGGACGCCGGGGCCGCCGCCGCCGAGCGCGTCGGCGAGCTCGTGTCGGTCCACGTGATCCCGCGCCCGCACGCCGAGGTCGAGGCGATCCTCCCGGGCGAGTAGCCCCGTGGCCGAGCCCACTCCCGTCCCCGAGGGGGCCGCGCTCGGCCTCCTCGAGACCCTCGGGCTGGTGGCCGCCGTCGAGGCGGCCGACGCCATGCTCAAGGCGGCCGACGTCCGGCTCGTCCGCCAGCAGCGGACGGTCCCGGGCCTCGTGACCCACCTCGTGACCGGCGAGACGGCCGCGGTCCAGTCGGCCGTGGACGCCGGGGCCGCGGCCGCCGGGCGCGTCGGCCGCGTCGTGGCCCGCCACGTGATCCCGCGGCCGGACCCGTCCGTCTGGCGCGTCCTCGGCGCGACGGTCGCCGGCCCGGCCCGCCTCGGCGCCGCCGCGCCCGCGGCGGGCGCCCCCGCCGACGATTACGAGGACCGGACGGTCCGCGAGCTCCGCCAGCTCGCGCGCGACCGCGACGACGACCGGCTCCGCGGCCGGGCCATCGCCCAGGCCACCAAGGACGAGCTCGTCGCGTTCCTCCGCGCCTCCGCGTGATGCCGGACCCGCCGCGCCCGCGCCGCACGCTGACGTCGGTCCGTGACCGGCTCCGCGCGCTGCTCCCCAACGCCGACCCCGTCGAGGACGACGACGAGCCCCCCGGCCGGCGCGGCCTCGCGATGCTCCTGTCGCTGGTCGTCGCGGTCGTCATGTGGTTCAGCTTCTCGATGCGGGAGACGTACCCGCTCACGATGCGGCTGCCGGTCGTGATCGCGCAGACGCCGGCCGGCTCGGCCCTCCGGTCGCGGCCGCCCGAGACGGCCACGGTCACGCTCCGCGGCGAGGGCTGGACGCTCCTCTCGCTGGCCCGCCGGACGCCGACGATCTCCGTCGACGCCGAGGGCCGGATCGTGAGCCTCGCCGCGGCGCTCTCCGAGCTCGGCCTGCCCGACGGCGTCGAGGTCCAGGCCGTCACGCCGCAGGCCGTCGAGCTCGACCTCGACACCGAGACGAACCGGCGGCTCCCCATCCGCCTCCGCCAGCGGATCGTGACCGAGGGCGGGTTCGACCTCCTCCGCCCGCCGCGGCTCTCGCCGGACTCCGTGACCGTGACCGGCGCCCAGTCGCTGCTCGGCACGCTCGACGCGTGGCCCACGGAGCTCCTCGTGGCCGAGGACGTCGAGGACTCGTTCACGCGGATCGTCGCCCTCGCGGACACGTTCGGCGGGCTCCTCCGTCCGTCCGTCGAGGCGACCCGCGTCCGCGTCGAGGTCGGCGAGTTCACCGAGGCCGAGCGGGACCTCGTGGTCCAGGTCGAGAACGTCCCGGCCGGCGTCCGCGGCGTCCGGTTCGACCCGCCGCGCGTGACGGCCGTCTTCCGCGTCCCCACCGAGGGCGACACCTACGACCGGGCCCTGGCCTCGCCGCGCGTCCGGGCCGTCGTCGACTTTTTCGACATCGCCCGCGACACGACGCGGACCGATGGGCAGGTCCCGGTCTCCGCGCGCTGGCCCGACGACCTCGACATCCGGAACGTGACGCTCCAGCCGGCCCGCGTGGGCTCCTTCATCCAGCGGCCGGCGGCGGCCCCGCCCGCGGGCGGCGGGGAATAGGGAGAGAACGCACAGTCGGAGGCGCGCGGCGCCCGCTTCTTCCCGCGCCCCCGACGCCAGATCATGCTCTTCCTCGCCCTCGCGGTCGCGTGCAGCCTCGCGATCGCCGTCGTGTTCAAGGTCGCCGAGCGGCGCGACCTCGACCGGACCGCGCTCCTGACCGTCAACTACCTCGCGGGCGCCGTGCTGGCGGTCGCGCTGCAGGGCGTCGAGTCGCCGGGCGTCCTCTCCGGCGGCCTCGTCGCGCTCGGGGTGGGGCAGGGGGGCCTGTTCATCGTCGGGTTCTGGCTGTTCTCGCTCGCGATCCGCGAGGCCGGGATGGGGCTGGCCGCCGGGGTCATGCGGCTGTCGGTCGTCGTCCCGTTCCTCGCGTCGTGGGGCATCTGGGGCGAGACCCCGACGCCGTGGCAGCTCGTCGGGCTCGCGCTCGCGGGGGCCGCGTTCTTCCTCGTCGCGCGGCCGGCCGCCGAGCCGCCCGGCAAGCTCGGCCCGCCCGCCGGCTCCGCCGGCCTCGGCGGCGACGGGCCCGAGGCCGGCGCGTCCGACGGCAAGACGGTCGGCGTCCTCGCGCTCCTGTTCCTGTCGGGCGGCCTCGTCGACGTCAACATGAAGGTGTTCCGGGAGTCGTTCTCGGTCGCCGCCGGCGGGACGACGCCGATCGCCACGTTCCTCGTGGTCGTGTTCGGCGTCGCGTTCCTGGTGGGCGCCGTCGCCGTCGTGGCGACGGGCCTGCGGACGGGCCGCTGGCCGAGCCGGGAGGCCTGGCTCTGGGGCACCGGCCTCGGGCTCGTCAACTACTACTCGGCGGAGTTCCTGCTGCGGGCGCTCGAGCGGCTCGACGGGACGGTCGCGTTCCCGGCCAACAGCGTCGCCATCGTGTTCGGGGCGGCGCTCATCGGGCGGGTCGTGTGGAGGGAGCACCTCTCGCGGGCCAACCTCGTCGGCCTCGGCCTCGCCGCCGCCGCCCTCGTCCTCCTGGCGGGGTGAGGGCGGCCGCCGAATCCCGGCGCCGCGCCGCGACGTACCGGCCCCATGCCTGAGTCCCCCCGTCCCCGCCGCGTCGGGATCGTCATCGGCCTCGCGCTGGCCGCGGCGCTGGCCGTCGCCCTCGCGCTCGGCGTCGCGCTCGTCCGCGGCGGCGGCGGGCCGAGCGAGGAGGAGGTCCGGACGCTCATCCAGACCCAGATCGAGAGCGAGGCGGCCGAGGGCTTCGTCGTGACCGGCCGGCTGTCGTCGACGCTGTCCGGGTCGAGCGCGCGGCGCTGGCGGCTCCGGATCCTCGACGTCGAGACGGGCCGGGCCGAGGTCTCCGTCCGCGTCCCGGCCACGATGACGTACGGGTTCTCGCTGGACGACTTCGACGCCGACGCGATCCGGTTCCGCGAGGACGGGATCGTGGAGGTCGTGCTGCCGCCGCTCGCCGTGTTCTCGGTCGAGCCCGAGCTGGAGGACGCCGACGTCGAGATCGACCTGACCGGGCAGGCCCGCCTCACGCCGTCGCTCACCGAGCGGACCGTCGAGCAGACGCTCCACCAGGTCCGCCCGGCGCTCCGGCGGCAGGCCGAGGCCCACCTCGAGAGCTCGGAGCAGCCGCGCGTCAACTCGGCGCGGGCGCTCCGCCGCGTGCTGGCGTCGCCGCTCGAGGCGGCCGGCGTCGAGCTCGACGACGTCCGCTTCCGGTTCGTCGTCGCTCCCGGCGACACGCTCGACCTGGGCGCCGAGGGCTCCCGCCGCACCGTCCCCGCCGAATGACCTGGCCCTGGTCCCGCCGCCCCGCCCGCGACGTCCCGCTCTACGTCGACACGCCCGCCGGCCTCCTCTCGGCCGACGGCACGCACTACCGGACCACCGAGCCGCTCCTCCGCGCGTACGCCGGCGAGGTCGTCGAGGCGGTCGGCCTCGGGCCGCTGCTCCTGAAGGCCGGCGTGTGGCTCCGCTCGGGCCAGACGGTCGCCGTGCTCCTCCTCCCGGCGCTCCTGTTCGCGCTCCCGTGGTGGGCCGCGCTGGGGACCGCGCTCCTGCTCTACGCCCTCTGGAGCGCCGCTGCGCCCGGGCTCGTCCTCCCCGCCGCGCTCCCGGTGATGAGGGTGCTGGAGCAGCCGGTCGTCCAGGGCCTCGTCTACATCGGCGTGCTGAGCGCGTTCGCCGCCGCCGGCATGTACGCGGCCGTGTGGACCGGCGTGGCGGGCTTCATCGCGTTCCGGCTCGGCCTCGTCGAGCGCGTCCTGGGGCCCGTCGTCCGGCCGATCCAGGAGTCGCTCCACCCGCTCCCCCCGGCCGACCAGACGCTCCGGACGCTCATCGTGCGGGAGGCGCTCCGGCGTGGCGTCTCGCTCCCCGGCATCGACGCCATCGAGGACCGGGTTCGCGAGTTCTGGAAGCGGGAGAAGCGGTAGCGCCCGGGCGCCCGGCCTACCTTCCGGGCCCCGCTCCCGTCCCCCGCTTCGTGCTCGACACCCCCTGGCGCCGGCTCGCCGCGACGCTCTTCGATGCCCCCCACTCGGGGCGGATCCTGGTGCGGATCGAGGTCGATGCCGAGCCGGTCGAGGCCCACCTCGCGGCGACGCCCGGGGCGCAGCGCGCGGTCGGGTTCCTGCCGTTCGTCGCGGCGGCCGCCGCCCGCGCGATCGCCGAGGACGTGCCGGCGCTCAACGGCTACCTCGAGCGCGGCCGCGTCCGCGCGCGCGACGGCGTGACGGTCTCGATCACGGCGCCCGTCCCGGGGCAGGGCGGCCTGCTGGCGCTCCCGCTCCGCGACGCGCACGCGCAGTCGGCGACGGCGCTCGCAGGGGCGCTCCGCGACCAGCTCCGCGGGGTCCGCGACCGGGCCCAGCGGGGGCCCCTTGCGGAGTACGTGCTGTCGGGCGTGCCGTGGCCGGTCCGCCGGGGCGTCTTCCGCGCGGCCCGCGGCCTCGCCCACCTCGGCGTGCCGATGGGCCGGTTCGACCTCGCGCCCGAGAGCTACGGCGCGCTCGTCGTGACGAGCATGGAGCCGCTCACGCGCGGCTACGACCACGAGACGGGCGCCTTTACGGAGGCGTTCGTCCCGCTCTTCCCGGCCGCCCGGAACGCCTCGCTCGTCGCCGTCCTCCCGCCGCGCGACGTGCCGGCGGCGGTCGACGGCGCGGTCGTCGTCCGCCGCCGGGCCGTGCTGTGCTTCACGTTCGACCACCGGCTGGTCGACGGGCTGGAGGTCGGCGCCTTTATCCAGAGCGTCCACCGCCGGCTCCAGGACCCCGCCGCCCTCGACCGCCCCCTCGACTCGTGACCGACGTCGCCCTCCCGCCCGGCCCCAAGAACGCCGCGATCCTCCGTGAGCTGCCCCGCTTCCGGAGGGGCGTGCTGGCCTACCTCGTCGGGCTCAGCCGGCGCTACGACGACCCGGTCGTCCACGTCCAGTTCGGGCCGGGCGCGAGCTTCATCGTCAACCACCCGGACGTGGTCAAGGAGTTCCTCGTCCGCGTGCCGGAGCGGTTCTCGCGGTCGCGGTGGCTGGGCGAGCTGCGGAAGCTGGTCGGCGCCGGGCTGCTGTTCTCGGACGAGGAGACGTGGGTGGAGCAGCGGCGGCGGCTCCGGCCCGCCTACGCCCGCGGCCACGCCGAGGTGGTCGACGCCGCGACGCGGGCCGAGACCGACGCGCTCGCCGACGAGTGGCGCCGCGCGCCCGGCGCCGTCGTCGACGTGCAGGAGGACGGCAAGCGCGTGCTCCTTCGCGCGCTCGTCCGCATCATGTTCAGCCCCGAGGCGCCCGTCGACGAGCGCCAGGTCATCGCCGACCTCGACGCGGTCCTCCAGTTCGTCGGGATGCGGAGCACGGTGATCCGGCAGAACCTCGCGCTCGTGGGCATCCGGCGGGGCGAGGCGGCCGTCCGCGGCGCCCTCGCCCGCCTCGACGCGTTCATCGCCGACCTCATCGACGGGACGCGCTCGGGCCGCTACTCGGCCGGCCTGCTCCTCGCGACGCTCCTCGAGGCCGAGGCCCGCGGCGAGGTCGACGCCCAGAACCTCCACGACGAGATCGGGACGCTCCTCGTGGCCGGCTTCGACACGACGTCGGCGCTCGTG
>CAXRFJ010000669.1:0-13255 GCA_964229475.1 Rubrivirga sp. | reverse complement strand
CCCGGGTCTGAGGCCCGGGGCCGCCACACGTTTGAGGCCCATGGCTCGCATCCTCTTCCTGGTCTTGACCGCGCTCGCGGTCCCGGCGGCGGCCCAGACGGTGGCCGTCCGGTCGGCCCTGACCCAGCGGCACGACGTGGCCCCCGGGGCGTCGGCCGAGGGGGTCCTCGTCGTCGAGAACATGAGCGACGCCCCCCAGCGGGTCCGGGTCGACGTGCTCGACTACGTGACTGACGTGGGCGGGCGCGTGTCGTTTCCAGAACCGGCCGAGCGGCCCCGCTCGAGCGCGGCCTGGGTGTCGTTGCCGCGTCCCGTCGTGACCGTCGCCCCGGACTCCACGGTCCAGATCCCGTACAGCATCGGGGCGCCGCCGTCCGACTCGCTCACCGGGACGTACTGGGCCATCCTGATGGTCCAGGCCGACGGGGACGGGGCGGCGCTGGAGCCGGCCACCGTCGGCCGGGTGCGCGTGCGGGTCCGGGAGGTGTACCGCTACGCCGTCCACGTGGTGGCCGAGGTGGGCGGAGGGGCCCCGGCCGTCGAGGTCCTCGGGACCGAGTTCGAAGGGGGGGTGAGCGTCGCGGAAAGCGGGCTCGTTGCGTCGCTCCGCGTCGACCTGCGGAACAACGGGGGGCTCGCCGTCCGCCCCGTCCTCTGGCTCGATCTGTATGCCGCCGACGGGACCGAGGTCGGGCGGTTCGACGGATCGGCCGGAGCGCTGTACCCCGGCCTGTCGCTGTCCTCGACGGTGCCGATCCCGGACGTCGAGCCCGGGGGGTACACGGGGTTCTTGTACGTCGACGGAGGCGGCGAGTCGATCCAGGGGTTCCGCCTCGACCTCGAGATCGTCCCCCCCGACTCGGCCGACGCCTCCGCGGATGCCATCGACGGCCAGCCGTGACCCGGCGGGTCTGCCGGGCGGGCCCTGCGTGGGCGCTGCACGCCGTCGCCCTGGCCGTCCTCTCGCTGGCGCCCATTGGGACCCGGACGGCGGGGGCGCAGGTCCACGTCGCCGCGCTCGATACCCTCGTCGAGGGGGCGCAGGGGCGCTCGGCGACGGTCCGGTTCCGCATCGCCAATGAGGGGGGCGAGGCGGTCGAGGTGCAGGAGGCGGTCGAGGCCCCCGAGGGGTGGGCGCTGCTCCTGGCCGATCCGTCGATCCGCCTCGCTCCGGGCGAGTCGGTGGTCCGGCTCGTCTCCGCCGCGATCCCGGTTGACGCGGCGGTCGTCGACTGGCCGGTCGTGTACCGGGTGGCCCGGACGGGCGGAGGGGGGGCCGAGGCCCGCGTGGTGATCCGCCTCCGTCCGGTCTACGCCATCGAGGTGACGACGCGTGAGGCGCCTCGTTACACGGTGGCTGGCTCCCCGTTCGTGGCCCGCTACGCCCTCGTCAATCGCGGGAACGTGCCGACGACCGTCGGGCTCCGCTCGACGCACGGTGGCCGCCTCACCGACCCCATGGCCGCTCCGGACACGACGGTCGTCATCGCCCCGGGCGAGCGGCGGACGATCGACGCCCGATTCCGGACGGAGGGCGGGTCCGGGCTCCGCCGGTCCCTGTCCATCCGGACGTACTGGGCCATGGTGGAGGTGCCGTCGGAGCCCCGGTGGGTGACAGCGTCGACGCTCGTCCTGCCCAGGCTGGCCCGGGGGCGCCTCGACGCGGTGCTGTTTCCGGGGGAGGTCGGCGCGAGCGCCGGGATGATCCAGGTCCCGGTGAGCGGGGCCGAGGTGGCGTACGCCCCCACCCTCCAGGCGTTCGCGCAGGGCCAGGGGCCCCTTCGGGACGGAAGCCAGGCGGTGCTCGGCGTGGCCCTGCGGTCACCGTTCCTCGTGGCCCCCGAGCGGGTCCGCCAGTTCAGCACGGCCGACTACTACCAGGCGACGCTCCGGCACCCGAGGTACTCGCTCCTCGCGGGGGACGGCGGGGTCTCGCTCTCGCCCCTGCTCCAGACGTACGGGTTCGGCGGGGCGGCGGAGGTGTCGCCCGGAATCGTGCGCGCGACGGGCTTGTTCTTCGCGGACCGCCGCGACCTGGGGACGTTCGGGAGTTCGTTCGTGGGAGGCGGGGCCGGGGTCGTCCCCCTCTCCGGCCTGTACGCCGGTGTCCAGGGGCTGGCGCGCGACGGGTACGAGGCGGGCGAGGCCGTGTCCGGGCTCGTCCGGTTCTCGGGGGGGCGCGCGGCGAGCGGCGAGGGCGAGCTGGCGTGGGGCCGGTCGGGCGGGGCGTCGGGGGTGAGCTACTCGGTGAGGGGGAACGGGGTCGCCCCCTCGGCCCTGGGCCTCCCGTTTGGGCTTTCGGCGTCCGCCTCGGCGGCGCGTTACGACGCGTCGTTCCCGGGCCTGAGCTCGGGGCAGTCCCGGTGGTTCGGCTCCCTCGCGGCGGACCTCGACCGGTGGGCCGCTTCCGCCGGCCTGTCCGTCGTCGAGCGTGAGCCGTCTGGCGGGGCGTTCGCCCTCGGCGGGTCGCGTGCGACGCGGGCGAGCCTCCGAGCGGCGTACCGCCAGCGTACCCAGCTGAGCTACACCGGCTACTGGCGGACCGACCAGACGCTCGGGGTCGAGCGGCGGCGGACGCTCGACCTCGTGGAAGCCCGGACGGGCGTGGGCCGCCGGGTCCGGGCCTCGGTCCGTGGCGAGATCGGGCGGGCCGCCGACGGCGGCGGCACCGACGACCGGCTCGTCGTGGGCGGTGGCGGTTCGCTCAGCGCCCGGGTCGGGCGTGTGGGCTCCCTCTCCGCCAACGCCGACTACGTGCGCGGCCGGGCCGTCTCCATCGATCCGTCGCGGCCGTCCGAAACCGTGTCGGTCGGGGGCACCGCGGCCCTCCGGCTCGCGGCGCAGACCGACGCGCAGGCGAACGTGGGGTACCAGCGGGTCCGCGCGGGGGCGGACCTCGACTTCCTGTCGGCTCGGTTCACCGTCACCCACGTGTTCCCCTGGGGCCACCGGGTCGACGTCTCGGCCGCGACGTCGTGGTCGGGCCTCGCTGGGACGCGTCGGTACCGGGCGGCCTCTGCATACGCCACGTATGCCGTCCCCTTCGCGCTTCGCCTGAGCGCGATCGGGTCGACCGGGCTCGTAGAGGGCGCGCTGCGCGACGTCCGGGGGCAGGGCCTTTCCGACGTCCCCGTGTTCTTGGAGCTGTCGGGCGAGCTCCTCGGCGGCGCGGTCACTGACGATGAGGGCCGGTTCGTTCTGGCCTCGATCCCGGCGGGGCCGGCGTACCTCTGGGCCGACCTCGGCGGCGTGCCCGGCGACCTCCTGCTCACTGACGGCGACCGGGTCGCCGTCGATGTGCACGGGGGCGTCGTCAACCGGGTCGCGCTCGTGGGGGTGGCGGGGGGCTCGGTGCGGGTGGCGGTCCAGGTCGAGCCCCCGGAGGTCGGGGTCCGGCTCGACCCTCGAGGGGAAGTCGGGCGGGACCGGCTGGTCGCCGGCCTCGCGGTCGAGCTGTCGGGTCCTGAGACCGTCCGCGCGTACTCCGACCGGTTCGGCCGCGTCGTGTTCGACCGGCTCCGGCCCGGCCGCTACGTCGTCCGGCTGGTCGGCGAACACCCCGGCCTCCGGCCGCTCCACGAGGAGGTGGCCGTCGAGGTCGAGGGGGGGGCGGTCGAGGAGGTCGTGTTCCCCGTCGCCGATCGCCGCCGTCGGGTCGAGTTCGCCGGGCCGGAGCCTCTGAGGGTTCGCGCCACGGCCCCGTCGGCGACGGCTCCCCCGGCGACGGCGCCTCCCGCGACGGCTCCCCCGGCGACGGCTCCCCCGGCGACGCCGGCCGCCCCGGCCGACGACCGGCCCGAGGCGGCCGTCCCTGAGGTCCACCTCGTCCAGCCGGGCGAGAGCCTGGCGGCCATCGCCCGCCGCTACTTCGGGACGCCCGATCGGTGGGTCGAGATCTTCGAACTCAACGCGGACGTCATCGCGACGCCGCATCACATTGAGGCCGGCATGCGGCTCCGCGTCCCGCCTGGCGAGCACGAATAAAATGCGTCCTCCGGATAAAGTCGTCGTGGCCTCGAGCCGATCCTGCAAGGGCCACTTCGACCCACAGGATGCTCCGTCCATTCCTCGTCCTTCTTCTGGCCGGGGCGGCGTCGGCTCAGAGCCCGGACCTGATCGCCTCTGCCGAACGCGAAGCCTCGGAGAGGGTGCACCTCCACATCGCGGGGTACGCCCGGGCTTCCACCGACCAGCCGGTCCTCGCGTTCTCGCTGAGCGAGGAGGCCCCGGAGCAGCGGCAGACCGCGACCGTGGAGTACGCGACGAACTACGCGCGTGGGCAGCGGCTCTACGTCGACGTGGCGGGCGACTTCGAGGGCGTCCTCCTTCAGGTCCGTCCGGTCCCGGGGACGCTCGTCGTGTCGCAGCTGGCGCGCCGCGGGAGCGCGGGCGTCGCCCGCTCGGCGGTGTTCGAGGCCCCAGGGGCGCGACCGATCCTCGAGGATCTCGGCCAGGTGGTCGCCCGGCGAACGGTGGAGTATGTGGCCCGGCTGCAGCCCGGGGCCCGGCCAGGCGACCGGGAGATCCGGCTCGTCTACACGGTGGCGGAGTAGGGGGGGCGTCCGCGCGCGCCTCGATGTGGGGACGGCCGTGGGCGATCGGGCGGCGTGCCCACGCTGCGGCGCTCGTGGTCCTCGGGGCTGTGCTCGCCGTCGGGTGCGATGGGGGGATCGACGCGGGGTGCCCGGAGGGCGCGGCCTGCTACCTCTACGAGGGGCTGGACGACGGGGGCGTGCCCGTCGTGCGTGGGACGGTCGTCGTGCAGGTGGCCCCGACGGCCGACGCGGACGGCGTTCGGGCCGTGTCGGGGACGTGGCGGTTTGACCGCCTGACGTCGACCGACGTCGGGCCCCAGGTCGGGGCAGGCTTGCTGGCCGGCGCGGCGCGCGGCGATCGGCTGGCGGTCCTGCTCACCCCCGACGCCCCGTCCCGGAGCGTCGAGCTGGCTGGCGTGGTCCGGGGTGACCGATGGGAAGGGCTCTGGACGTGGGCGCCCGACGACGCCCCTCCCCGGTCTGGGACGTTCGAGGCGGTCCGCGACTGAGGCCCGCGGCCCCTTTCGCTCCGGCCTGACCCCGCCCGCCTCGGCGCCCAGGCGGGCGGGGCCGAGCGCTACCCGACGCGGGCGAAGCCGAGCGACCGCGGGGCCGTCTTGGCGAAGTGCGCCCGCGTGCCGGCGTGCGCGGCGTCGGCCAGCCCGGGGTCCTCGTCGGCGAGGGCGAACGCGGCCTCGCGCGCCTCGGACAGGATCTCGGCGTCCTTGACGAGGTCGCCGATCTTCAGGTCCGGCAGGCCCGACTGGCGGGTCCCGAAAAAGTCGCCGGCGCCGCGCAGGTTCAGGTCGATCTCTGAGATCTCGAACCCGTCCGTCGTGTCGGCCATGGCCTGGAGCCGCTCCTCGGCGTCGGCCGTGCGCTTGTAACTGGCCATGAGGAAGCAGTAGCTCTGGTCGGCCCCGCGGCCGACGCGGCCCCGGAGCTGGTGGAGCTGAGACAGGCCGAACCGCTCGGCGTGCTCGATCACCATGACCGTCGCGTTGGGCACGTCGACGCCGACCTCAATGACGGTCGTCGCCACGAGCACGTCGGTCTCGCCGGACTTGAACCGGTCCATCGCCTCGTCCTTCTCGTACGAGAGCATCCGGCCGTGGACGAGGTCGACGCGGTACGGGCGGAGCTGCTCCATCAGCTCGGCCGCCCCGTTCTCGGCGTCCTTCACGTCGGCCAGCGTTTCGGACTCCGACTCCTCCACGAGCGGGTAGACGACGTACGCCTGGCGCCCCTCGCGGAGCTGCTTCTTGACGAAGTCGAGCATCTCCTCGCGCCGCTTTTCGGAGTAGACCCGCGTGTCGATCGGCTTCCGTCCGGCCGGTAGCTCGTCGATCGCGGACACGTCGAGGTCGCCGTAGACGGTCATGGCGAGCGAGCGCGGGATCGGCGTCGCCGTCATCATCAAGACGTGCGGGCGCTGGCCCTTTTTGAACATCTTCGCCCGCTGGACGACGCCGAACCGGTGCTGCTCGTCGACGACGGCGAGGCCGAGGTTCTGGAACTCGACCTTGTCCTCGATGACGGCGTGCGTCCCGACGACGACGTGGGCGGTCCCGTCGGCGATCTCGGCGAGGATCTCGTCGCGGAGCGCCTTCCGCTGGCCGCCGATGAGGAGGTGGGCCTTGAGGCCGAGCGGCTCCAGAAAGCGGCGGATGTTGGCGTAGTGCTGCTCGGTCAGGATCTCCGTCGGCGCCATGAACGCGGCCTGGTAGCCGGCGTCGACGGCCATCAGCATCGCCGCCACGCCGACGACCGTCTTGCCGCTCCCGACGTCGCCCTGGACGAGCCGGTTCATCTGGCGGCCCGAGGCCGTGTCGGCCGCGATCGTGTCGAGCACGCGCTGCTGCGCGCCCGTGAGTTCGAACGGGAGGACCTCGTCGAGGAAGATCCGCGTGTTGTGGCCGACGCCGTCGAGCGTGATCCCGGGCTGGCGCTCCTGCTTCCCCTTCGTGAGCGCCAGCAACAGCTGGAGGAAAAAGAACTCCTCGAACTTGAGCCGCCGGACGGCCCGCCCGCGCTCGGCCACGTCACGGGGGAAGTGGACGGCCCGGAGCGCGACGTTCCCGTCCATCAGCCCGTACCGCTCGCGCACCGAGGCGGGCAGGACCTCGGGGATCGCGAGGCCGTGCTCCTTGAACAGCCGGTAGATCAGCTTGCGGAGCGTCCGGCTGTTGACCCCGACCTTCTCGAGCGCCGCGCCGCCGGGGTAGAGCGGGACGATCCGGCCCGTCGTCAGCGCCGCGCTCGCGTCGTCGAGCTTGTCGGACTCGGGGTGGGCCATCGAGAACTGGGACCCGAACTTCTCGGCCTTCCCGTGGAAGGCGTAGAGGTCGCCGCGGTTGTAGAGGCGGTGGATCCAGTTGGCCCCGCGGAACCAGACGCACTTGAGCGTCCCGCCGCTCTCGTCCGTCACGCGGAGCTCGAACCGGGAGCGCCCGCCGCGGCCCGGGATCATCCCCTTCGACGTGACGGTCCCGACGACGGTGTACTGCCCGGCCTCGGTGATGTCCCGGATGGGCGTGACCGTGCTCCGGTCGAGGTAGCGCCGCGGGTAGTAGCGGAGGAGGTCGCCGTAGGTCTTGACGCCGGCCTTCCGCAGCGGCTCGGCGCGGCGCTCCCCGACGCCGGGGAGCCGCTCGATGTCGGTGTCGAAGACGGACGGGTCGGTCGAGGTCGTCGTCGCGGCGGCCATGCCCGGAAGCTAGGCCCGCCGGGGTGACGACCGGGGAGTCACAGCCCGGTCCGCCGCGGGAGCCGGACGGTGAACGTGCTCCCCTCGCCCCGGCGGCTCTCGACGGTCACGGTGCCCCCGAGCATCTCCACCAGCCCACGCGTGATGGCCAGCCCGAGCCCGTTCCCCTCGTACTGCCGGGTGAGCCCCTCCGACTCCTGCCGGAAGTCGTCGAACACGACGGGCAGGAACGTCTCCGACATCCCGACGCCCGTGTCGGCCACGCGCACCGTCACGCGGTCCGCCTCGGCGGCGAGCTCGACCCGGACCTCCCCGGTGGGCGTGAACTTGACGGCGTTGCTGAGGAGGTTCGTCAGGATCCGGCTGAGCGCGCCGGCGTCGGTCCAGACGACGACGGGGGCCCCGGGGAGGTGGCAGCCGAAGGCCAGCCCCTTGGCCTCGGCGTGGGGCCGGAGGAGGTCGGCCGTGTCCCGGACCACGCCGCCGACGTCGACGCGGGTCGGGTGGAGCGGGCGCCGGCCGGCCTCGATCTGGGCCAGGTCGAGCACGGACGTCAGCGTCTCGAGCAGCCGCCGGCCGCCCTGGCCGATGAGCCGGGCGTACTCCTCGCGCTCGCGCGGGAGCCGGCGCGCGGGCTCCTCGGCGAGGATGTCGGCGAACCCGATGATGCTGGTCAGCGGGGTCCGGATCTCGTGGCTGAGGTTGGCGAGGAGGGCGCTCTTCATGCGGGCGGCCTCCTCGGCCTCGGCCCGCCCGCGGTCCGCGACCCGGGCGGCCTCGACGAGCTCGGCCTCGTGGCGGTGCGCGGCCTCCACGTCCGTGCACGTCCCGACCCAGCCGAGGAACGCGTCGCCGTCGGACACGGGGACGGCCCGGACCGAGAACCAGTGGTAGCCGCCCTCCCGGCTCCGGACCCGGTACTCGACCTCGTAGAGCGCCCGGCGCTCGATGGCCTCGCTCCACTCGGCGACGACGCGCGGGGTGTCGTCCGGGTGGAGCGCGTCGGCCCAGCCCCAGCCGGCGATCTCGTCCGGGGTCTGGCCCGTGAACTGGGCCCAGGCCTCGCCCAGCTCCGTCACCTCGCCCGCCGGGTTGGCCTTCCAGACGACCTGGGTGGTGGCCTCGACGAACGACCGGAACAGGACCTCGCTCTCGCGGAGGGCCCGCGTCGCCGCCTCCTGGTCCGTCACGTCGCGGACGATCGCCTGGACCTCGTCCCCGCCGACGGGGACCAGCCGGGCCTCGTACCGCCGCTCGCGCCCGTCGGCGTGCGTGAGGGCGTACTCGATCTGCTGGCGCTCGCCGGTGTCGAGGGCCCGCCCGACGGCGTCGAGGATGGTCGACGCGAGCGGCTCCTGGATCGAGTCCCCGACGGTCCAGCCGAGCACGCGCGCCTCGCTGTACAGGAGCGCGCTCGGGTCGGGGGCCCGGACGTCGAGGTAGCGGCCGTCGCGCGAGAGCCGGAGGAACAGGTCGGGCACGGCGTCCACGAGCCCCTGGAACCGGGCCTCACTGCGCCGGAGGGCCCGGTCGGGGCCGTCCGAGCCGCCGGGCGCGACCGGGCGGGCGAGGAGGGCGGCGACGTCGAGGAGGGCCTCGCAGTCGTCCGGCGTCCACCGGCGGGAGACCCGGTCGGCCACGCACAGGGCGCCGAGCACGAGCCCGTCGTCGGCCCGGATCGGGACGCCGAGGTAGGCCCGGACGCCCGGGGGCGCGTAGCGGGCGAGGGGAGGGGGGAGCCGGTAGACGTCGTCGACGGTGAGCGGCGCCCCGGTGACCACGACGTGCCGGCAGAACGACGGGGCGGGCGGGGACGACCGGTGACCTGCGGGGAGGTCGTCTCCGACCGCCCCGCGCACGACCTGGTGGTCCGGCGCGATAAAGGTGACGCGGGCGATGGGGGCCTGGAGCGCCCGGGCCGCGATCCGGCACGGGCGCGCGTAGGGCTCGTCCGGCCCCCCCTCCATGACGCCGCTCCGAGCGAGCGCGGCGATCCGGGCCGGCTCTGCCAGAGCCGCCAGGGTGCCGGCGCCGGGCGCAGACGCGTGCGCGTCGGGCCTGTGATCGGATCGTAAGGGTCTTCTGTCCATATCTGAGTCGACATTATCGGCGTCGCGCGCGGCCGGTTAACCGCCGCGCTCAATAGGTGCTGTCGGGGTCGCGCGGCGTGTCGGCCGCGGCGCGGGCGTCGGCGGCCTCGGGCCCGTCCCCGAGGCGGGCAACCTCGGGCGGACCGGGCGAGTCCGACCCGCTCACCCCTCCCGTGCCCATGCCCCGCCTCCTCGCCGTTCTCGCGCTGGCGCTCGTCGCCAGCGGCTGCGTCACCACCGCCTCCCTCCCCAGCGAATCCGCCCTCGTCGGGCGCTGGGACATGGAGTCGATCGTCGACGACGGGACCGACGTCTCGGCCGAGGCGAACCCGGCCGGCGACCGCTACATCGACCTCCGCGCCGACGGGACGTTCGTGAGCGGCGGCCAGCCGTACGGGCGGAATACGGGCCGCTGGACCTACAGCCCGCGGACGCGTCGGCTCGGGCTCGACAGCGACCTCGGGCCCGAGGACGACAGCGTCTGGAGCGTCTCGATCCGTGGCGACGTGATGACGTGGAGGGGCGAGGGCTCCGAGTACGCCCGCCGCTTCACGATCACCTCGCGCCGGGTCGATTGACGGGGCGCCCGCCGGGGTCGGGAGGGTGCTCTTCACTTGATTCAAAATTGATTAAGTCATAAATTCTATTGAGCCTAAAAAATTATGGCTCACGATCGATTCCTCCACCGGCCGACCCATGGTGACCCTCGCGCCGCCCGCCCCCTCCGCCCCGGACTCCGTCGCCGACGAGGCGTGCGCGCTCGCCGAGCGCGTGCTCTCGTACCTCGACGCCGAGCGCCGGCTCGTCCAGAACAACATGGTCCGCGACGCCGTCGACGACGGCTTCCTCGCCTACGCCGACCGCGAGTTCGCGGCGTTCCGCGCGCAGGTCGAGGGCCAGGTCCGGGCGCTCCGCGCGCGCAGGGCGGGGTAGGGCGAACCCCGAATCGCGCGACGGCCGGGCGCGCGTGATCTGGAACGGCTCGGACTCCCGTATGAAACGGCATTACGGTCTCTGAGCCATGCCTCCCCGCCGCCCCCTCGCCCTGCTCGCCGCCCTCGTCATCGCCGGGTGTGCCCAGGTCGACGGCGCGCGGGCGCTGCTGGCCGGCCCGGAGCCGCCGCCGGTCGTGCTCCCGGACTCGCTCGACGCGACGCTCGCCGTCCTCGCCTTCTCCAACGACACGGGCGACCCGCGCTACGACCCGCTCGGCCGCGGCCTCGCCTCGATGATGACGAGCGACCTCGCGGCCGTCCCCACGATCCGGCTCGTCGAGCGCGACCGGATCCAGGCGCTCGTCGACGAGCTCGACTTCCAGCAGAGCGCGTTCGTCGACCCCGAGACGGCGCTCCAGGTGGGCCTCTTCGTCGGCGCCGACCACGTGGTGGTGGGGTCGCTGACGGCCGTCCAGCCCGAGATCCGGCTCGACACGCGCGTCGTCCGCGTCGAGACGTCGGAGATCGTCCAGACGGCGAGCGTGACGGGGCGGGAGGACGCGCTCTTCGAGCTCCAGCAGGCCCTCGCCGCGTCGCTCATCGCCGGGATCGACGTGGTGATGTCGGACGAGGCGCGGGCCGCGCTCGCGGCGCAGCAGGAGGCGAACCGGCTCGACGACGTGGAGACGGCGCTCGCGTTCTCGCAGGCGCTCTCGCTCTACGACCGCGGCGAGTTCTCGCTCGCGGCGACGCAGCTGTTCGAGGTCCAGCAGCGGGCGCCGTCGTCGCAGCTCGTGTCGGTGGCGCTCGGGCTGGCGCGCGAGGCCGGCCAGCGGGCGCTCACGCGGGAGGCCGGCCGTCAGGTCCGCGGGCGCGTCGACGGCTGGCTCCGCGGCCGCCTCGGGCGCTCCGCCGAGGCCGACACGACCGACGGGCGCTAGCTACTCGCTCGCCGCGACGCCCTCGGCCCAGCGGCGCGGGTCGAACAGGACCGGGTCGAGGTCGGGGTCGGCGACCATGTCGGAATACGTCTCCCAGAACACGAGGCGGTCGTCCTGGAAGACGGCGACGTAGGGCGCGATCCAGCCGCCGCCGAGCCGCTGGTAGTTCTCGAACCGGACGTCCTGGAGCCCGCCGCCCTGCGCGGGCTCCACGAGGCGGACGAACAGGAGCCGGTCCTGCTCCACCCAGACCTCGCCGCTCTCGGGCGTGCCGAGGACGTACATCGGCCGGGCCTCCCACACGTCGGTCCGGAACGCGCCGAGGGCGAGTCCCTCGGCCTCGAGGAGGCGGAGCGTCTCGGCCGGGTCCTGGCGGTAGACGTCGAAGCCCCACAGGAGGAGCGGGTTGCGGTCGGCGCGGGCCGCCGCCAGCTGGCCGTCGCGGTAGACGTAGGTCGTGTCGCCGACGAAGAGGACGTCGGTGCCGGCCATCGGGTCGCCCATCTCGATGCGGAGGCGGCCGGGGAGGGCGGCCCACTCGCGCCACGTCTCCGTCGAGACCGAGCCGTCGGGGAGGCGGCGGCTCGTCCGCTGCGTGAACGAGAGCGTCGCGTACCACGTCTCGGCGTGGCGCTCGTGCATGGCCGCCACGAGCGTGGCGGCGTCGTGGACCGGGTCAGCGCGCATGGGGCCGGCGAAGACGGGGCCCATCCGCGGCGGCGTGGCCGCCGTGTCCGGCGCGGCGTCGGGGGCCTGGGCGGACGGCGGGGCCGAGGCGCAGCCGGCGAGGGCGAGGGCGAGGAGGAGGGCGAGGCGCATCAGGGGGCGGGCTCGCCGGAGCGGGCCCAGACGATGAAGTCGAGGGGGCGGGGCACGGCGCCGGCCGCGCGGAGGGCGGCGTTGGCCTGTCCGCGGTGGTGGGCAGCGTGGAGCAAGACGTGGTCGAGCACGTCCCGCACGGCGCCCTCGAACGGCTCGCCGCGCGAGTTCTGATACGTCACGGTCGCGTCGAGGTCGGGGGCACCGCCGAGGTAGCCCAGCCAGTCGGCCGTCGTCGCGCGGAGAAGCGCGCGGCAGCCGGCGACGTCGAGGGCCGGCCAGATCTCGAGGCCGTCGGTGGAGGCGCCCGCGAGGCGGTGGTGCCAGACGCGGTCGGCCGCGAGCGCGTGGGCGAACGGGCGGAGCGCGTCGGGCGCGGGGCGGTCCGCAATCACCCCGAGGAGGGCGGAGCCGGCCCACGCGTGGTGCCGGAAGCGGCGGCGGACGGCGTCGAGCGGGGACATGGCGACCGGTTCGGAGGCGTCGAATGGTAACGCGTGCGTTCCGGTATGTCCCGCCATGGGGCGAGCGTGGCCGTGTCCGACGCCGAACGGGGTGGGATCGGCGGATTGGCACGCGACTTGACGAAGGCCGTGTCAAGGCTCACACGCACTGCCATGCCTCAGACCCTCACCGCCCGCCCCACGGCCCTCACCGCGCTCCTCTCCGGCTACGTCGCCGGCGACGTCACCGACGACGCGATGGCCCGCTTCGACGACCTCTTCGACGACGCCTCGGCGTCGGCGCAGGAGCGGCTCGCGTTCGCGCGGTTCTACCTCGACGTGCTCGCGGCCGGCGACGACACCGAGGCGATCCCGCACCCCTCCGAGGTCGGCGGCATCCTGTCCGCGATCCGGGCGTAGGCGGCGGGCCCCGCGCCCGCCCCAATGTCCGCCTGCCCCGACCACCTGCCGTCGACGCCCGACGGCCGCTACTTCGTCCACGGCGGGCGCCTCTGGCGCTGCTCCAACCCGGACCTCCCCGACGAGGAGCGCCAGCGTCTGACGAACGAGCTGATGGACGCCCGCCGCGCCGTCGGCGCGGCGACGCGCGCGGGCGACGAGGCCGCCGAGCGCGCGGCCCGGTCGCGCGGCCACGAGGCCAAGGTGGCCCTCGGCGAGCGCGGCCCCACGTGGTGGGGCGCCGACGAGGACTACAACCGCCACGCCCCCAAGAACACGCCCTACGCCGACTGGTGGGCCGGCCTCGGCGACGCCGAGCGCGAGGC
>CAXRFJ010000668.1:0-9061 GCA_964229475.1 Rubrivirga sp. | reverse complement strand
GAGGACGCTCGGCGTCGTCGGCGTGGGGGGCACCCGTTCGCGTTCCAACACCCGTGCCCACACGCTCTTTTCACGTGCTGGGGCCTTCTGGGGGCGTCTGGCGGCGGGTCGCTCGGACCCGGGCGTCCACTGGGCTGTTCCGGATGCCCGCCGTTGTGGACAGATCTTCGTCGTCCCCACCGGACGCCCCGCCCCCCGATGCCTCGCCCCCTCCGCCTCCTCGCCGACGCCAACATCCCCCATGCCGAGGCCGCGTTCGGGGGCTATGGGTCCGTCCGCGCCCGGCCCGGCCGCGCCCTCACGCGCGACGCGCTCGGGGACGTCGACGTGCTCCTCGTCCGCAGCGTCACGCCCGTCGACGCGGCTCTCGTCGAGGGCACCCCCGTCCGGTTCGTGGGCACGGCGACGGCCGGGACCGACCACGTGGACCGCGCGGCGCTGGCGGCGCGCGGGATCGCGTTCGCGGCGGCGCCCGGTTCGAACGCCGCGTCCGTCGTCGACTACGTCCTCGCCGCGCTGCTGGCGACGGCCGCCGACCGGGGCGAGGCGCTCGACGGGAGGACGCTCGGCGTCGTCGGCGTGGGGGAGGTCGGGGGGCGGCTCGTGCCGCGGGCCCGCGCGCTCGGGCTCCGCGTGCTCGCCTGCGACCCGCCCCGCGCCGCTGCCGGGCACACGGACCACGCCTACCTCGGCCTCGACGACGTCCTCGCCGAGGCCGACGTGGTCACGCTCCACACGCCGCTGACGCGGCCCGGTGAGAGCCCGTGGCCGACGCTCGGCCTGATCGACGCCGCCGCGGCCTCGCGGATGAAGCCGGACGCGTGGCTGGTCAACGCCGCCCGCGGGCGCGTCGTCACGGCGGAGGCCGCGGCAGCGCTCGCAGCGAGCCGGCCGGTCGTGCTCGACGTGTGGCCCGGCGAACCCGAGCCCGACCCGGCGCTTGTCGAGGCCGCCGCGCTCGCGACGCCCCACGTCGCGGGCTACGCCGCCGACGCCAAGACGCGTGGGACGGCCATGATCGCCGCCGCGCTGGCGGCGTGGGCCGGCGGCGAGCCGTGGGCGCCGCCGGAGGTCGCGCCGATCGCCATCGGCGCGCCCACTCTCCCGGCCGCGACGCCGGCCGAGCGGACGCGCTGGCTCGACGCCCTCGCCCGGCAGGCCTACGACGTCCGCGCCGACGACGCCCGCTTCCGCGCCGCGCTGGCGGGGACCACGGGCGAGGCCCGCGCCGCCGCGTTCGCCGCGCTCCGGAAGGACTACCCCGTCCGTCGTGAGATGGACCGGTTCGTCGTCCGCGGCCCCGTGCCGGAGGCGCTCCGCGAGGCCGTCACCGCCGGCCTCGGCATGGCGGTCGGGTAGGCCGCCTACAGCGGGAGGTTGGCGTCGCCGTCTGGCCTACAGGGGCAAGTTGCCGTGCTTTTTGCGGGGCAGCGTCTGGACCTTGTGCTCCAGCATCCCGAGCGTCCGGATGAGCCGCCCGCGCGTCTCCGACGGGCGGATCACGTCGTCGACGTAGCCGCGCTCGGCCGCGACGTAGGGGTTGGCGAACCGCTGGCGGTACTCCTCGGTGAACGCCTCCTCGGCGGCGGCCGGGTCCTCGGCGGCGGCGATCTCGCGCTTGCGGATGATCTCGACGGCGCCCTTCGGCCCCATCACCGCGATCTCGGCCGTCGGCCACGCGAGGTTGAGGTCGGCGCGGATGTGCTTCGAGTTCATCACGTCGTAGGCCCCGCCGTACGCCTTCCGCGTGATGACGGTCAGCTTGGGGACGGTGGCCTCGCAGAACGCGTACAGCAGCTTGGCCCCGTGGCGGATGATCCCGTTCCACTCCTGGTCGGTGCCGGGGAGGAAGCCTGGGACGTCCTCGAACACGACGAGCGGGATGTTGAACGCGTCGCAGAACCGGACGAACCGCGCGCCCTTGACGCTCGCGTCGATGTCGAGCACGCCCGCCAGCCCGGCTGGCTGGTTCGCCACGACGCCCACCGACCGCCCGCCGAGGCGGGCGAACCCGACGACGATGTTCTCGGCGAAGTCGGGGTGGATCTCGAAAAACGCGCCGTCGTCGACGACGCGGGAGATCACCTCGTGGATGTCGTACGGCTTGTTCGGGTTCTGCGGGACGAGCTCGTCGAGCGCCGCGTCGGCCCGGTCGACGGGGTCGGAGGTCGCGGCGCGCGGGGCGGGGTCCTCGCAGTTCGAGGGGAGGTAGCCCAGCAGCTCGCGGATGCCGAGGAGGAGCGCGCCCTCGTTGGGGAACGCGCGGTGGCAGACGCCGGACTTCGAGGCGTGCGTGTCGGCCCCGCCGAGCTCCTCCTGCGTGACCTCCTCGTTGGTGACCGTCTTCACCACGTTCGGCCCGGTCACGAACATGTAGCTCGTCCCCCGCGCCATGAACGTGAAGTCGGTGATGGCCGGCGAGTAGACGGCGCCGCCGGCGCACGGCCCGAGGACGGCCGAGATCTGCGGCACGACGCCGCTCGCGAGCGTGTTCTGAAGGAAGATGTCGGCGTAGCCGCCGAGCGCCGCGACGCCCTCCTGGATGCGCGCCCCGCCCGAGTCGTTGAGCCCGATGACGGGCATCCCGTTCTCGAGCGCCAGCTCCATGAGGCGGACGATCTTCTCGGCGTGGGCCAGCCCCAGCGACCCGCCGAACACGGTGAAGTCCTGTGAGAAGACCGCCACCGTCCGCCCGTCGACCGTGCCCCAGCCCGTCACGACGCCGTCGCCGTAGGGCCGACTCTCCTCGAGCCCGAAGCCCTGCGCCTGGTGGCGGACGAACGCGCCGGTCTCGACGAACGAGCCGGGGTCGAGCAGGATCTCGATCCGCTCGCGGGCGGTCAGCTTGCCCTTGTCGTGCTGGCGCTGGACGCGGGCCTCGCCGCCGCCCTGGCGGGACTCGGCGCGGCGGCGGTCGAGGTCGGCGTAGAGGTCGGCGGGCTGGTCGGGCATGGGGCAGGGGAGGGGCGGACCGGAAGCTAACCGGACGCCCCGGTCCGCTCGGCCCCCTCCGCCTCGGCGCCGAGGCGGAGGACCCTGGCGCGGGGCCTTCCTGCTCGGCCCGGAGAAAAGGGGGAGGGGCGTGGCAGCCAGGCGAGGGCGGCTCCGTCTCTGTACGCGCACGCCCGTGTCTCCCACGACGCCGCGAGTCCCGCGGACCGGAGTGGCTCCACCCCAACCCCCCAGGCATGCCATGAACAACTCGACCCCTCCGCGCTGGGCCGCGCTCGCGGTCCTTCTTCTCGCCGGAGCCCTCGCCGCGGCTCCCGCCCACGCCATCAACGTGCAGTCCGCATCGACCAGCACGTCGTGGGAGATGCAGTCGACTCCGGTCTCGCAGTCGGTACTCGATCTGATCCGCTCCCGCTGCACCAACACTGCGAGTTGCGAATTCGCGATGTCGGAAGTCGGCCTGTCCGATCGGAATCAAAAACGCCGAATCGAGGTCGCCTACGATTGCGGCGACGGCCGGAGGCGCTGGGAGTCGATGCATTGGGCACAGGACCCGACCGCCGTGCTGCGGTTGACCTGCTGGAACCAGCCGGCCGCGACGGTCACCAACTTGCCCGGCACCCCGCACTACACGCCGCTCCTGCCGAACTTCTACCGCGACAACGTCAACGGCCGCAACATCGCCGCGTTGGCGACGGCATCGACGAGCTCGTCGCCGCTCGGGCTCATCAACTCGGCTGCCAACCTGGTCCCCATCCCGAACCCCTACGCCGAGCTCGGGAACGTGATCATGGGCCTGTTCAGCAGACCCTCCGTCAAGTATTACCTGCCCCGGCTCGCGGCCTCCGATGGGCGGATCGTGCTGCAGATGGACGACGGGTCCTGGTGCCACGTCCGAAATCCGACCGCCTATTCCGTCGTCGACACGGGATGGTTTTTTACGCCTACGTCCCGCGACGATGTGCCCGCGGGGGCGAACATCCCCTTCTGCCCGATGCCGGACGGGTTCTACAAGGTGTCGGGAAACCACGGGTCCGCGATCTATTACCTCGGCTACACCGCGCCCGGCGGCCGGGCTCCGCTCTCGTTCTACAACATCCAGTTCTCGTCCGGGTACTGCGTATTCGCCAACCCAGGTCAGCAGCTCAGCATCACGGCGGCTAAAATCGGGGTCCCGGCTACCGAGGCTGGGGTCGCCCCCACGGTGTTCCACCTCGGGGACGACGGGAATATCGCGGAGGGGCGGCAGTTCATGGGCACCTGCGACGGCGTCAGCAGCCCCCACAGCGGCTGGGTCGGGCGAGCGCCGTCTCACTCGGGACCCCCGGCGCCCGGTTGGATGATGGGGCCCTCCAGCGACGTCGACCACCTCCGCCGCCTCCTCTACTTCGGGAGCGACCGCCAGATCGACCAGCTGAACGCCATGTCCGCCGACGACGTCCGGAACACGGCGATCACGGTTCTCTCCAACGACACGGCCGGGAGCGTCGGCTACTACCAGGGCCTCGACAACCGAAACCTGGCGGGCATCGCGTTCCTCCGGCTCTACGTCAAGGGAGGGGGGGTACCCACCACGACGACGAGCCCCGACAACGTCCGCAATACGGCGATCGTCATGCTGGCGAACACGGGCCGGTGGACCACGCAGCAGCTGGCGGCCATGGACAACTACTCGATCTACCAGAACGTCTTCCGCTAAGGTTTTGGAGGCGCGGGAGGGGGGAGTGCTCCCCCTCCCGACAGAAGGCGCAAGCCGGACACGCCGGTCTCCCTGCCGGTCAGGGAGACCGATGCGCCTCGCTCTGGATGATGCCCCCGAGCGCCGACGGGCGGTGCCAGCGCGTACGCGGGACGTGTGCGCCGAGTCGTCCGCTCGAGACGTGGCAGGAGCGGGGGACCCGCAGCGTCGAGCGGCACACGGGGGCGGGGACATCCGGGGAGCCCGTGGTCGTGGAGACGGACTCCGGGGCGGGACTCGAGAAAGTCGGGACCCGGTGGCAGTCGGGACGGGCGCCCTCCGTCCCTGTCGGTGCGGCCCCGGGTCTCCCGGGACGCGACTCCCACCGTTTGCCCCCTTCCGCCCTGGACTCCACGCCACCGCCATGAGCCATCGTCTGTCCCTGTTCCCGTTCGTCGTCCTCGTCGCGGCCCTCGCCGGCTGTGCCGAGCCCGAGGCCGAGGCCGCCGATGTGATCGCGCCCTCCGATACCACCGTCGTGCCGGCCGAGGGCCCTGCGCGCCCCGCGCAGACCGCGCCGCAGACGACGCCCTCCTCGTCGCCACGCCCCACGCCTGCGGAGCCGGCCGGCGACGACGGCGTGACCCGTGTGGCCGCCGAGCCCGGCCTGAGTGAGGAGGTGCTCGACCGGAAGGGCGAGTGGACCATCTACGCCGGCATGGACGCCACCGGCAGCGACCTCCGCTACTGCGTCGCCGAGCGGAGCGTCGACGGCAACGTCGTACGCATCGGCACGGACGGGGAGACGTGGCAGCTCGCCGTCCACGCCGGGGCCGAACTCTCGAGCGGCCTCAGGGTCGACGACCGGCCCCTCCGCCTCTCCGGCCCGACGGCGAACGGCTGGACGTTCGGGTGGCTCTCGCTCGACGACCTCGGCGTGGTCGCCGAGACCCGGTGGCTGGAGGTCTACCGCGGCGAGTTCCCGGTCCAGCACGACCTCTCGGCCGTCGGGCCGGCGATCGAGAGCGTCGAGAGCTGTGCCACCGAACTCTACATGTGATCGGCGTCCCCAGCCGATCGGGGCCCAGACAGATCCGCGTTTCGGACGTCGGTCGGCCCATCGCAGGGATCGAGATCGTCGGCTCCTGCGCTCCGGTGCCTCCTCGTTCCCTCCCCCTCCAACTCGGCTTCGCCGGCAGCCCGCCCGTGGCCCCCGTCCGCGCCGCCGACGCGGCCGACTCGGACTCAGCGCTCCCACCAGCGCCGCCCACCGCAGACAGCCAGCCATGCCGCTCGCCGACCGGAGGGGCCTCGTCAGCGAGGAGGACGGCGGGCGGGTCTCGCGGATCGAAGACGTACCGTCGTGGCCCCTCGCAGGACGAGCTCCTGACGACGGCCCGCTCGTCCGCCGAGCGGCATCTCGCTCGCGTCCCGTCGTTGCGTTGGCCGGGCGCGTCCGCCAGCGGGGCGGGGTGGCAGCCGCGAGACGCTTCGTCATCGCGCCCCCGCGTCTCCGCCGAGTCCCTCGCGTGCGATGGTCTCTTCCGGTTGACGCCTTCTCCGCTGCCTGAGGCGGGAGGGTGCGGGCGGTCGTCGTCGGGGGCCGCGGTCCCGCCTCGTGTGGGCGGTCGCTCAGCGTCGCCGCCCCGGGGTGGAGGCGGCCGGCGCCCCACCGGAGAAAAGCTGAGCGGCCGTGGCAGTCGAGCAGAGCCGACTCCGTCTCTAGGATCGCACGGCCCATTCGCTCCACGACGCCCCGAGCCACGACGCTGCGAGCCCCGCGGATCGGAGTGGCTCTACCCGCTCACGCCGCCATGACTACCTCCCTCTCGCGCCCCGCGCTCGCCCTCCTGCTCCTCGCCGCCCTGGCGACGCCGGCCCACGCGCAGGTCACCCGCGCCGACTTCGCTACAGGCCTTAGCAACTCGATCGGCATCACACAGCTCGCCGACGGGCGCATCCTCGTCGCCGAGAACACCTCCGGCCGGGTCTCGGTGCTCTCGGCCACCGGCGCGCGGACCGACTTCGCGACCGGACTGAACTACCCCGTCGACATCACGCAGCTCGCCGATGGGCGCATCCTCGTTGTCGAGCTGGGGCGGGTCTCGGTGCTCTCGAGCACCGGCGCGCGGAGCGACTTCGCCACCGGACTCAGTGCAGGAGCAAACCGCATCACGCGGCTCGCCGACGGGCGCGTTCTCGTCACCGAGATGCTCCACAACGAGGACAGGGTGTTCCTCGACCGGGTCTCCGCGCTATCGAGCAACGGCACGCGGACCGACTTCGCCACCGGTCTGGACGGGCCGTATGGCATCACGCAGCTCGCCGACGGGCGCATCCTCGTCACCGAGATAGGCGCTGGCCGGGTCTCGGTGCTCTCGGCCACTGGCGCGCGGACCGACTTCGCGACCGGACTGAACTTCCCCTCCGACATTACGCAGCTCGCCGACGGGCGCATCCTCGTTGTCGAGGAGGGGCGGGTCTCGGTGCTCTCGGCCACCGGCGCGCGGAGCGACTTCGCGACCGGACTGCTCGGTGATAGCATCACGCAGCTCGCCGACGGGCGCATCCTCGTCGACGAGCCGTATTACGAGCGGGTCTCGCTGCTCACGGAGGTCGTGCCTCAGGCCGGGCCCCCGCGGTACGAGCTCGTGACGACGGCCCGCTCGTTCGCCGCCGCCGAGGCCGACGCCGTCGCCCGCGGCGGCCGCCTCGCCTCCGCCGCCGACGCCGCCGAGAACGCGGCCATCGCCAGGGCGGCGAACGGGTGGTACGTGTGGATCGGGCTCACGGACCAAGACGGGCCCTCGACCGAGGGGGCGTTCGTGTGGACCGACGGGACGCCCCGGGCCTACACCAACTGGGGCGATGGTGAACCAAACAACTACGGCAACGAGGACTGCGCCCTGATGACCTCCGATGGCCGCTGGGTGGATGTCGCCTGCGACGGCGCCCGGGCCTATGTCGTCGAGATCCCGACGACGCTCTCCCCCTGACCTTGGCCGGCGACGCGGCGCCGGGCGGGTCCGCGGGCACGGGGCCGTTCCGGCCCGCCTGTCGTCGCTGAGACCGTGGGACGTCCGGGAGGCGGCTTCCAGTCGCCCACGCGCTCTCCCTCACTGTCCAGCGCTGGCCGACGCTGCGAGATGCACACCCGGCGTCCGTTCTCCGGCTGGCGCCCACGCCTTCCTGCTACGACCGCCTTCCTCGCTCGCCGAACTCGCCCTCCCTTCGCCACTGCGCTGGCAGGCTCTGCTCGCAGCCAGGCCACTTGGTCCGACGTCGCCTCCGGGGTCAAGGGGCCCTACGGGTTGGCCCAATACGTCGACGGCCGTGCCCTTGTCCGGAGAGCAGAACCAACCGCGTGTCGCTGTTGACCGAGGCTCCCCGTCACCGTCGGCCGCCCCGACGCTGCCCCGGGCTGGTACTTCCCCGCTGCTCCCGCCGTCGAGACACACCGGCAGTCGCTGCGGCGCTCGGCAGAACGGCTGCTCTACGCTGCACCCGACGCCTCGGGGCCGCTCCCCACCGCGCTCCCGCTGGCCGGCGCCGCGCCCGCTCTCCCGTTTACCTCAGGCGACGCGGCCGTCGGCGCCGACGGCCTCTTGCCCTACACCGCGTCCGGCTGCGACGACGACGGGTGGAACCTCCCCGGCAACCCGGCCCGTGCCGACCTCGCTTGGCCCGACGCCCGGGGCGACGCCACCACGGACTTCGACGTCACGGCCTACGGGTTCGAACCGACCTCGGGGTGGATGTCGTTCGACGTCGCCAGCGAGGCGGGCCGCGGAACCGCCCCGCTAGCGACCGGGCGGATCCCAGCTGGCACCGCGTTCTTCGTCCGCGCCGGGACGGCGTCCCCCTCACTCTCGGCGTCTGCCCCGACCGCACGCCCATCGGCGTATGCCGTGGACCTGCCGGGCCAGGCGACGCCGACGGAGTCCGGTCGGCTGGCGGCCCGAGACGCACCGGAATGGCACGGACGGGACCGCTCGCAGGAGAGAGCTCGGTGAGCGCGGGAAGGACGCGCGTCAGTCAAGCTCCGACGTGCAGGCCGTGACGGCGTCGAGCGCCGGGCCGGCGGCCGAGACGTCGTAGTCCATCGAGGCCCGGCCCTGCTCAATGATGAGGACCGAGCCGCGGCGGATCGCGTCGAGCTCAGCGAGCGTGAGCCACCCGAACGTCCACCCGTCCGCCGACATCCCCAAGAGGGGGAGCACACGGCCGTCGAGTTCGACACCGGCCTTGAGGTCGGCCGCGTGGGGCACGCCGAGCTGCCACTGACCCCCGTCCGTGCCGATTCGCAGGCCACCGCCATCGAGCTCTGCGACACAGTACAGCACGGTGCTCGCCGTCTCGTCGACGCCCGCGTAGACGGTCCAGGGCGCCTCTACGCCGTAGACCTCCTCGTCCATCCCGACCACGTTCGTC
>CAXRFJ010000667.1:0-11255 GCA_964229475.1 Rubrivirga sp. | reverse complement strand
GAGTGCGTCCTGCTCGGCTGGGTGTTCGGCGCCGACAAGCTGCGGGCGTTCGTGAACCAGCACTCGAAGCTCCAGCTCGGCGCCTGGTTCGACGTCCTGATCAAGTACTTCATCCCGGCCGTGCTGCTGACGGTCATCGTCTGGAACCTCTACCTCGACCTGTTCGGCGACGGCGGGCTCTACGGCTCGGCGAACCCGCTCGGGCCGGTGGCGTGGTTCCCGGTCGTGATCCCGATCGTCTGGATCTTCGGCACGCTGGGCCTCGCGGCCTACCTCACGTCCCGGCCCTCGGCCGAGGAGCCGACCGAGCCCGTCTTCCCCGCCGTCTAGCCATGCGCCTCCTCCCCCTCCTCCTGCTGCTGGCGGCGCCGCTCGCCGCCCAGGACGTCGTGAGCATCACGCCCGAGCAGCCGACGCGTGGCGAGCCGGTCACGGTCACGTTCAGCGCGCCGGTCGACTCGGTCACGGTGACGTACCGGCCGGGCGCGATCACGGCCCACAGAGAGACGTTCGCGCCGGGCTCGGCGGCGTTCGAGTTCACGCCCTCGCGGGCCGGCGTCGTGTCGGTGGCCGCCGGGGACGCGTCCCGGAGCCTGTCGGTCCGCTTCCGCGGCACCCCCGTCTCCGGCCTCCTCGTGAGGGTGCTCGCCGGGCTGGTCCTGTTCGGCGGCGCCGCCGTCTCGCGCCGGGCGCTCCTGGCCGACGGCCACGAGATCGACCCGACGATGCGGCCGGACACGTGATCCGCCCGGCGCTCGCGGGGCTGCTCCTGGCGACCGCCGCGGCGGCCCAGCCGGTCCTCCCCCGCCTCGAGCCCGCCCGCCTCGGCGCCGCGCCGGCCCCGGCCGTCCACCGCGACGCCGCGCCCGAACGCCCCGCGCCGCCGGACGACTGGCTCGGCCGCGACAAGGCGCTTCACGCCGGCGGCTCGTTCCTGATGACGCTCGCGGGCCAGTACGTGCTGACCGACAAGGGCACGCTCTCGAACGGCGAGGCCCTCCCCGTCGCCGCCGGCGCGACGCTCGCGCTCGGGCTGGCGAAGGAGGTCCTCGATTCGCAGCGCCCGCGCGACCCGCACTTCTGCTGGCGCGACCTCGCCGCCGACGCGGCCGGCGTGGCGCTGGCGGCCCTCGTCGTCGGGCTGTGAGGCGGCCGGCCGGGGCGTCGAGGCCGGCGGGGCCGGGCCCCTCGGGCTCCGCGCGAAGATTCGGATTCGGACACCCCGCGCCCGGCGCGCGCCGTTAACCTTCGGCCCCGGCCTCCCCCCCCCCCCCTGGACAAACCGCGCGCCCCCAGCGGCCTCTTCGGCGTGGTCAACCACCCCGACGCGGCCCGGCTGAGCTACTTCGGCCTGCACGCCCTCCAGCACCGCGGCCAGGAGTCGGCCGGCATCGTGACGAGCGTCTACGACGAGGCGAAGGGCCGGAAGGTCATGCCCGTCATGAAGGACTTCGGGCTCGTGCTCGACGTGTTCGACGACAAGGACGCCTTCGACGACACGCTCGTCGGCGACGCGGCCATCGGCCACACCCGGTACTCGACGTCCGGGAGCGCGACGAACCCGGCCAACATCCAGCCGTTCGTCGTCCACGACCGCGAGGGCCACTTCGCCCTCGCGCACAACGGGAACCTCTCGAACGCCCGCGCCATCCGCGACCAGCTCGTCGAGCGGGGCACGCTGTTCAACTCGTCGTCGGACACGGAGCTCATCCTCCACCTCGCCGCCCAGAGCCGCGAGGCGGGGCCGGTGGCCCGGATGGTCGACGCGCTCCACCAGTGCCAGGGCGCGTTCTCGCTCGTCATCCTCACCGACGACGCGCTCATCGCCGCCCGCGACCCGAACGGGTTCCGCCCGCTCGCCCTCGGCAAGCTCCCGCCCGCCCCGGGCCGCGAGCACGAGGCGTGGGTCGTGGCCTCGGAGACGTGCGCGTTCGACATCGTCGGGGCCGAGTACGTCCGCGACATCGAGCCGGGCGAGATCCTCGTCATCGACCGCGAGGGCGTCGAGCGCGTCGGCGCCGTCGGCGACTTCAACGGCGTGTGCATGCCGCGGAAGGACGGCGTGAGCCAGTGCGTGTTCGAGTACGTCTACTTCTCGCGGCCCGACTCCAAGATCTTCGGGGCGACCGTCGACAAGGTCCGCCGGAAGATGGGCAAGCGGCTGGCCCACGACGCGCCGGTCCCGCTCGTCGAGAAGGGCGACGGGAAGCGGCCCATCGTCATGTCCGTGCCGGACTCGTCGAACACGGCCGCGATCGGCTACGTGTCGGAGTCGAACAAGATCGGCCGGCGGTGCAAGCTCGACATCGGCCTCATCCGCAACCACTACGTCGGGCGGACCTTCATCTCGCCGGGCCAGTCGACCCGCGAGCAGCGCGTCCGGACCAAGTTCAACCCCATCCGCGGCGTCCTCGAGGGGCGCGTCGTGGTCATGGTCGACGACTCGATCGTGCGCGGGACGACGGCGCGCCAGCTGGTCAAGATGGTCCGCGAGGCCGGCGCGGCCGAGGTCCACTTCCGCTCGGCCAGCCCCCCCGTCCGGTGGCCGTGCTTCTACGGCATGGACTTCCCCTCGCGCGAGGAGCTCGCCGCCAACAAGCACGGGGCCGTCGACCAGATCGCCGCGTGGCTCGGCGTCGACTCGCTGGGCTACCTCTCGGTCGAGGGGATGCTCGACGCCGTCGAGGAGGCCCACGAGAGCCGCGAGCGGTACTGCCACGCGTGCTTCTCGGGGACGTACCCGGTGCCGGTCGAGACGGGCGTGGTCAAGGAGGAGAACGACTGGTAGCCGGCCGCCCCGGGCCAGGGCTCAGCTCCCGTGCCGGAGGTAGAAGCTGATCACGGCCCAGCTCGGATCCAGCCGGATGCTGTCCCGCTGCTGCTCGACCTCGACGGTCGTCCCGTGGTCGCCCTTCTTCTTGAACGTGAGGGCGCTGCCGGCGCCCGAGCAGCTCGCGTCGAACGCGTTGTGGCTGGCCTCGCTGCCGGTCACCTTCACGTCGACGGACCAGTCGCCCGACGCCTTGTCGAGCGTGACCGTCCAGTCGCCCGACTCGCCGTCGTAGCTGTAGGTGCCGTTGGCCGCGAAGTGGTCCGAGGTGTAGGCCGTGACGTGCCCCGACCCGACGGTGACGTCGTCGTCGCTGATCCGCACCTCGCACGAGGCGTCGAGCGAGCTGCCGGTCGGGAAGGCGTTGCTGGTGGGGTTGACGTGTTTGAGGTCACACATGGGTCGGCGGGCGGAGGAGGGGGAGCACGAGCGCCGAAGCCCCGTCCGCTCCGACAGTCGGAACGTATCGCCCCATTTTCAACACATCATCCTACGAACACACGATTTAGGCCGCCCCGGGATCAACATCCAGTCCCCGCGCACGGAGACGACGGGGACCGGGGTACGGGCCACCCCTCTCCGCCTGACGGCGTCAGCCTGGCGGGTCGGCGCCGCGGCAGACGGAGTCGGCCCGGGAGCGTCGGGGATCCCCCGAGGGCGGGTAGCTTCCCGTCCCCACCCGGCCGCCCGCATGCCCCGTTCGCTCCTCTTCGCCGCCGCGCTGGCGGTCGCCGCCGGTGCGCCCGCCGCCCAGACCGCGACGCCCGCCGACGACCTCCCGCTCCCCGCGCCCACCGAGCGCGAGATCTGGGCCACGTTCACCGACGAGGCGCCCCGCATCGACGGCCACCTCGACGAGCTGCTGTGGCAACGGGTCGAGCCGGTCTCGCTCTTTACGCAGGTCTGGCCCGACACCGGCGCGCCCGCGACCGAGGACACCGAGGCCTACGTCGCCTACGACCACGACCACCTCTACGTGGCCTTCCGGATGCGCGACCGCGAGCCGCACCTGATCCGCGCGAAGAACCTCGAGCGCGGCGGCCGCAACGACCGCGACGACCACGCCTACATCGGCATCGACACCTACCGCGACGGCCGCAACGCGTACCTCTTCGAGATGAACGCGCTCGGCACCCAGGACGACGCGACGATCACCGACGAGGGGCTCACGATCGACAGCTTCTCGTGGGACGCCGTCTTCCGCTCCGAGACCGTCATCGACGAGACCGGCTGGACGATGGAGGTTGCCATCCCCTTCCGCCAGCTCCGCTTCCCGGAGGGCGACGACCTCGCGTTCGGGTTCATGCTCTCGCGGACCATCAACCGGAAGAACGAGCGCGTGCTGTGGCCCGAGATCGGGCTCGACCGCGGGAGCAGCTTCGCCGCCCTCGCGACGGTCTCGCAGTACGGCGTCCTCCGCGGGCTCAAGAACATCCGCCGCGGCCACAACCTCGAGGTCAAGCCCTACGCCATCTCGGGCGCCCAGCAGACCCGCCCCGACCTCGGCCTCCCGGACACCGAGGCCGAGTTCACGGCCGACGCGGGCGTCGACGTGAAGTACGGGATCTCGTCCAACCTCACGCTCGACCTCACGGTCAACACCGACTTCGCGCAGGTCGAGGCCGACAACGTCCAGATCAACCTGAGCCGGTTCGGTCTGTTCTTCCCCGAGAAGCGGGAGTTCTTCCTTGAACGGTCGGGCCTGTTCGAGCACGGCAACGCGCGCTCGACCCAGACTTTCTTCTCGCGCCGCATCGGCCTGACGGAGGACATCCTCGCGGGCGCCCGCGTGACCGGCCAGGTCGGGCCGTTCTCGGGCGGCGTCCTCAACATCGAGACCGGCCCGGGGATGACCGACCTGTTCGGCTCGCAGTCGACCAACAACACGGTCGCGCGGCTCCGGACCGACGTGCTCCCGCGCGCGACGGTCGGCGGCATCGTGACGAACCTCCAGACCGACGGCCGCACCAACCGCGCCGTCGGCGTCGACGGGCAGGTCCGGTTCGGGGCGAACAGCCTCGTCGACGCGTGGGCGACGGGCGTGTGGGACACCGACCCCGCCCTGAACAGCGCGGCCGGCCACGCGCTCGTCCAGCTGGCCACCGACGAGGTCGGCGCGAACGCGGCGTTCACGAGCGTGGGCGCGACCTACGCGCCCGCCCTCGGGTTCGTCCGCCGCCAGGACATGCGGCGCTACGCCGGCGGCGCCTTCTACCGCCCGCTCGTGTCGATCCCCGGCCTCCCGGTCATCCGCCGGGTGTCGGTCGAGGCCGAGGGCGCGACCATCACGGGCCAGGACGGCGAGGTCCAGACCACGGAGTTCGCCGCCGGCGTCCGCGCCGACCTCTACCGGCGCGACGTGGTCGGGCTCACCGTCAACCGCCAGTTCGAGCGGCTCGAGGCCCCGTTCGCGATCCGCGAGGACGACGTCGTCGCGCCCGGCGACTACACGTTCGTGCAGGCCGCGCTCCGGGGCGAGACCGACTCGAGCCGGCCCCTCTTCGCCTCCGGCACGGTCGCGACGGGCGGCTTCTTCGGCGGGACCCGCACCGACCTCGGGCTCAACGCCGGCTGGCGCCAGTCGCAGCACCTCGTGCTGGAGGGCGGCCTCGACCACTCGATCATCGACGTCGGCAACGGGGCGTTCTCGGCGACCGTCGCCTCGGTCTCCGCGCTGACGGCGTTCAGCCGGACGCTCTTCGGCCGGACGCTCGTCCAGTACGACAACTTCTCGGAGTCGCTCCAGGCCAACGTCCGCCTCGACTGGATCCACACGCCGGGGAGCGACCTGTTCGTCGTGTTCAATACGGCCTACGGCCTGACCGACGGCGCCGACCCGTTCGACCCGCGCCGGACGCTCGAATTCCGCGACCGCGTCGCCATCGTCAAGCTGACGTACCTCGTGCTGATCTGACCGGGCCCGCCTCGGGGCCGGGGCGGGCGGGCCTAGCCCGCTAACGGGGCGTCGGCGAGGCCGATTCGTGCACCGCTCCGATCGGTGACAGGGATCGGCTCGGAACCTCGTATCGGGAGGCGGAGGGAGTGACGCCGGCCCGCGTCACGCTCGGCACTCCAGACCCGGCGACCGTTCGATACCCGCCGGGAGGGCCACTGTGGTGCAGCGCCGTGCCGTTCGGGCGCGTCCTCCCTCCGAGAGCAGTCGCTGCGGGGGCGCCGAGGCCGCCGTGGCGGGCGGACGCCCGGTCCGCGCCCCATCCCCACCTCCCTGGCACCATGACCCTCCATGGCACGACCACGGGCGCCTACGGCAGCCCGTACCGCACTCAGACGCTGGCCGGCGCGACGCTGGCCTTCTATCCCCTCGAGAAAGACCGCCCCGACGCGTCCCGCTGGGGCTGGAGCCCACTCGCCGAGCTCCCCGACGGCGCGATCGGCCAGACGACCGTCAGAGACGACGGGTCGTTCGTCGTCACCCTCGACTACGACGGGGGCGCCGTCCTGGTCGCCGCCGACGTCCGCGAGCTGACCTACGCGCCCACCACCGACCGGACCGCCCGCGGGCTGCTCGGCACGGGCGTCATCACGGGCTCCGACAACGGCCGGCAGCTCGCCGTCGACCTCCCGCCGCGGGCCTACTGCGACCTCCTCCGCGCGCTCGACCTGTGGCTCGTCGCCGGCCACGTGAGCGACTGCGCGAACGACCCGACGCCGGCCAAGGAGGCCGTCGTGACCGTCTTCGACCGCGACATCACTCAGGACGACACCCTCGGGTCCGACACGACCGACGGGAGCGGCAGCTTCGAGGTGTTCTTCCCGCGCGCCACGTTCCGCCAGATCCCGGCGCTCCCGCCGCCGTTCGACTCGATCCTCCCGCACGAGCTCATCGGCGGGCCCGACGTGTACTTCCGCGTCGAGCTCGGCGGCTCCGTCCTCCTCGACGAGGCCCCCGCGATGGGCCGGACGTCGGGCCGCGAGAACCGCCAGAACTGCACCTACGTCGAGCTCTGCGTCGAGCCGCCCGACCTCCCGACCGACGCGTTCACGGCGTGGACCCACATCGGGACCGTCCAGGTCCCCGACACCGCTGGGCTCAACGACTTCGACGCCGACGGCTTCGTCGACAGCGGCAAGCTGGCCTTCACCGGCCTCCTCGACTTCCACGGCGACGTGGCGCAGACGACGAGCGGCGCCCCGACGCGCTACCGCTTCCAGGTCGCCGAGTGGGCCGACCTCGGGACCGCCCCGGCCTACCCCGCCGACTACGCGCCCCTCACGGCGGCCGAGATCACGAGCAAGCCCTACGGCGCCCTCTTCGTCTCGACCGGCCCGGGCCCGTTCGACTTCACGACGACCCCGCTGTCGCCGAACCCGGACGCGGACGGGTGGATCGACGTGAGCCAGGACCCCAACTTTTTCCGGCCGAGCTCCTACCCGATGGTCCAGGTCGACTCGCGCGTGCTCGTCCCGGCCATCGACAAATCGGGCGGCGAGACGGTCGGCGCGGGGAGCCCGGTGCCGGCGCCGCAGCGGGACCGGCCGCGGAAGCTCTCGTTCGTCCTCGAGATGCTCGACGGCGGGAGCGTCGTGAACCAGGCGCCCGTCACGGTCCACCTCAACAACTCGGCGGCGTTCGCGCGGCTCGACCTCCAGGAGCTCCTCAGCGACGACTGCACGCCGATCACGCGGTCGGGCTCGACCGTGACGGTCCACCCCCTCTTCAGCATCGGCCACCCGTACCTCCGCTCGTACCGGATCTGGATGCAGCGCCAGGGCGGCACGACCGAGACGATCGCGCAGGACGACCACGCGGCCCACGGCCCGGTCTGGACCGACGCCGACGGCGAGAGCGGCACGCTCACGCACACCTACGGCGACGCGGCCCAGTGCTCGTACCGCGTCTGGCTCTCGTTCGGCCGGCGCCTGACGAACGGCTACGGCGGCCCCGGCGACGGCTCGCTCCTGCGGACGTTCTGCACGCCGTAGACCGTCCGCTCCCTCCGCCTCGACGCCGAGGCGGGGGGCGCTGGCCCGTCGCCGTACGTTCGCGAGCCCGCCCCGCCCGCTCACGACATGCCGTCCATCACGCTCACGCCCTCCGTCTTCCAGGGCCGCGGCCGCCGCGGCGACTTCTCGTGGATGCTGGAGCAGAACGCGTGGTCCCGCACCCTCTTCGTCTACAACGACAACGAGTCGCAGTCAGCCGCTTTCCTCGACCAGGTCGATGCCGGCGCCGTCGACCCCGGGTCGGCCGCGTGCCAGCCGGGGGCGGGCAACGGGGCGATCCGGCCGGCCCAGTGCCTCACGCCGCCGCGCGCGGCGGGCGTCCCGACCGGCCCGGGCTGGTCGGCCCTCGGCGACGGGAAGGCGGCCATCGACCGGGCCCTCGCCCACGTCCGCGCGCTGCTGACGACCGGCGACTACGACGAGGTGATCTACAGCGCCGTGAGCGCGGCGGAGCCGGGCGTCCTCGGGTCCGGGACGTTCTCGCCGCCCCCCGACGTGCTGACGTACGTCCCGGCGGAGCTCCGGCGGATCGTCGACGAGGTCAACGCCTCCTGAGCCGCCGCGGCGCCGAGGCGGACGGGGTCGGGGCTACGCGTCAGGCTCGGCCTCCGAGTGCTCCGCCACGGCCGCGTCCTCGTCGGGCTGGGCCGCCGGGTCGGCGCTCTCGCGGACGTCGTCCTCCGACGGCGCCAGCACGCCGAGGAGGTCGGACGTCGTGGCGAGGATGAGGGCGGCCCCCTCGCGGCGGAGCTCGTCCTCGGTCCCGAACCCGCAGAGCACGCCGACGGCCTGCGCGCCCCCGGCCCGCGCCGTCAGCATGTCGACGGTCGTGTCGCCGATCACGAGGCACCGCTCGGGCGCGACGCCCATCGCCTCGGCGCAATAGAGCAGCGGGTCGGGGTACGGCTTCATCCGCGGCGTCGTCTGCGCGCCGGCGACGGCCGCGAAGTGGCGGAGCACGCCGTGGTGCTCGAGAAACGCCCGGATCCGCGGCTCGCCGCCGGTCGACATCGCGCTGATCGGGTAGCGCTCGGCGAGCGCGTGGAGCATCTCCTCGACGTCCGGCACCATGTCGTGCGGGACCTCGTCGGCGGCCTCCACCGGGCGGGCGGCGCGGCGGCGCCGCTGCTCGCGGGCGCGCTCGACGAGGTCCTTCACCTTGCCCTTCGCCCACGAGAACTCGTCGTCCAGGCCGACCCGGTCGAGCAGCCCGTAGGCCGCGTTCACGGGCGTCTCGGCGCCCATCACGAGCTGCCGCGCGAGCTTCGTCGCCCGCCGGCCGCTGACGAACGGGACGATGTCGAGGACGCTCGCGATCTGCTCCACGAGGTGATCGTCGGTGTCGGCGAGCGTTCCGTCGACGTCGAAGACGAGGGCGTCGATGGTGTCCAGGGCAAGAGGCATCGGGCAGGGGGCAATGGGCCGGGGTCTACGCCTCAGGTCTCATCCCCCTTCCCGCCCGCCCTCAATAGCCCCGCGCGTCGTCGTCGTCGCGGCGGGGGTCGGCGCCGCCCTCGAGGGTGCGGGCACCGTCGGGGCCGTAGCGGGCGACCACGATGTTGGCCGCGCCGAACCGCGTGAGCCGGTCGAGGCGCCAGCCGCGCTGGCGGAGGCCGCCGAGCGTGGCGTCGGGGAGCCCGCTCTCATATTCGAGCTCGTCCGGGAGCCACTGGTGGTGGAAGCGGGGGCGCGAGACGGCCTGCTGCGCGTCGAGCCCGAAGTCGACCACGTTCGTCACGACCTCGAACACGGTCGAGATGATGCGCGCGCCGCCGGGGGAGCCGGCGACCAGGAAGAGCCGGCCCTCGGGGTCCTCCAGGATCACGGGCGTCATCGACGAGACCATCCGGCGGCCGGGCGCGACCGCGTTCCGCTCGCCCTGGACGAGGCCCCACCCGTTCGGCCGGCCCGGGGCGCTCGTGAAGTCGTCCATCTCGTCGTTGAGGAAGAACCCCGCCCCGCCGACGACGACCTTCGAGCCGAAGTAGTCGTTGAGCGTGACCGTCAGCGCGACCGCGTTGCCCTCCGCGTCGACGACCGACATGTGGGTCGTCTCGGTCCCCTCCTGCGGGACCGGCGGCGGCGTGCCGTGCGTCACCTCGGCGCTGCGCGACGCGCGGCGCGGGTCGAACGTCGCCATGCGGGACGCCACGTAGCGGGGCTCGATGAGCGCCTCGGCCGGGACGTCGACGAAGTCGGGATCGCCGAGCCAGTGTGCGCGGTCGGCGAACGCCCGTCGGAGCGCCTCGCCCGCGAGGTGGACCGCCTCGGGCGACTGGAAGCCGAGGCCGGCGAGGTCGACCGGCTCGACGGCGCGGAGGGCCTGGGCGAGCGCGATCCCGCCCGAGGCCGGCGGCCCCATCGCCAGGACCCGGTGCCCCCGGTACGACGACTCCAGCACGGGCCGCTCGACGGCGCGGTAGCCCGCGAGGTCGTCGTGGCTGATGAGCCCGTCGCCGCGCGCCATCTCGGCCACGATGAGGTCGGCGGTCCGGCCCCGGTAGAACCCGTCGCGGCCGTCGTCGCGGTTCCGGCGGAGCGCCGCAGCGAGGTCGGCCTGGACGAACCGCTCGCCCGGGGAGTAGGCCGCGCCGTCGGGCTTGGTGAAGTACTGCGCCGTCGACGCGAACGCCGCGAAGTCGCTGCGGTAGCGGTTGAAGAGGATGGCGTTGCGGCCGGAGAGGTACTGCCCCTCCGCGAGGCGAATGGCCGGCTCGATCACGTCGGCGAGGGGGAGCCGCCCCTCGGCGGCGTGGGCCGCCAGCAGCCCGGCCACGGTCCCCGGCACGCCGACGGCCCGGTGGCCGCGCTGCGACGAGTGGCCCTCGGCGTACATCTCGCGCCACGCCCGCCGCGGCGCCGTCTCGCGGAAGTCCCACGAGGTCGCGGACCCGTCGGCGCGTCGGATCACCATGAACCCACCGCCGCCCAGGTTGCCGGCGTCCGGGCTCACGACGGCCATCGTGAACCCGATGGCGACGGCGGCGTCGACGGCGTTGCCGCCCTGGCGGAGCACGCGGAGCCCGGCCCGGCTGGCCTCGGGGTGCCCGGTCGCGACCATCGCCGAGGCGGCCCGGGCGGGCTCGACGGAGTCCGCGACGGCGACGGTCGGGGGCGCGGCCGGGGCCGGCGCTGCGGGCGGCGGGGCGTTCGGACAGAGGGCCCCGACGAGGGCCACGACCAGCGGAAGCGCGACGGCGCGGAGCAGCGGCATGGAGCGATCGAAGCGGCAGACGGGGACCGGGTGGACAACCCCTCAGATGGCGTGAAGTTGTCACCCCGCTAGACATTTCGGGCACAACAGGTTGCACTCCCCGCTTCACGTCGGCTACATTCCGGCGAGGTCAAGTTCCCGCTGTGGATAACTTTTCGACACTGGGAACTCGGCCGGGACGCCCTCTCCCATCATCACCACCCCTGATCGGATGAACCGCCTCATCCCGACCATGACCGCAGCGGC
>CAXRFJ010000666.1:0-3079 GCA_964229475.1 Rubrivirga sp. | reverse complement strand
GTTCCAGTACGGGCCGTCGTCGGCCCACGGGCGGTCGGTCGGGAGGCCGAGGTCGCGGTCGCCGTCGTAGCCGCGGGCGACGGGGACGCCGGCGGGCAGCCGGTAGCCCGTCCGCTCCATCCCGACCCCGCGCAGCAGGCCCTGGAGCGCGTCGTCGTACGTCTGCCCCGTGACCGTCTCGACGACGGCCGCCAGCAGGGCGTAGCCGACGTTGGAGTAGGCGTAGCCGGCGCCGGGCGCGCGGTCGAGCGGCGTCGCGAACGCCCGCTCGACGTACGCCTCGCGCCCGACGGCCTCGTCGTCGCCGCCGATGGCGCCGGGAAAGCCGGCCGTGTGCGTCAGGAGGTGGTGGAGCGTGACGCCGGCCTTGTCGGCGGGCACGCCGTCGAGGTAGACCGAGAGCGGGTCGGTCACGTCGAGGAGGCCGCGGTCCTGGAGCGAGAGGACGAGCGTGGCCGTCAGCGGCTTCGTCACGCTCCCGATCTGGATCGCTGTCGCGGGTGTGTTGGGGATCCCGCGGGCGCGGTCGGCGAAACCGTAGCCCTTGCGGAGCACGACGGCGCCGTCTTTCACGGCGACGACGGCCCCGGAGAACTCGGCGTTGGTGAGGTAGGCGTCGAGCGCCGCGCCCGTGTCGCCGGCGACCGTGCCGGAGGATTGGGCGCCAGCCGTCGCGGCGAGGATGAGGGAGAGCAGGAGGGGGCGCATGGCGGAGTCGAGAGGAACCGCCCCCACGTTCGCGAGGGCGCGCCGGCGAGTTGTTCGGTCGGTGTCGGGTCGATGTTCAGGATGTAAAACCTGGGACCCGGAGGCCGCCCCGGGACCGGCGCCGCCGATCTTGGGGCCGTGCGCAGCCCCGTCCGCCCGTCGTCGCAGGCCTGGCTGGTCGGCGGGCTCGCCGTCCTGCTGGCGGTGCTGGCCGGGCTCCAGTGGCGGTGGATCGGGCGGTGGAGCGCGGTCGAGGAGGCCCGGATGGCGAGCGCGCTCCGCGTCGGCGCCGGGGCCGTGGACCGGGCGCTGGCCGAGCGGCTGCTCGCGCTCCGCGACGCGTTCGACGGGCCGCCCGTCCGCGACGCCGCCGCGGGCGACACGCTCGCCGCCCGCCTCGCCCGCTGGCGCGCCGGGGCGGAGACGCCCGACCTCGTCGCCGACGTGTACTGGGTCCGCCCCGGGCCGGCGCCGTCGCTCGCCCGCCTCGACGGCGACTCCCTCCGGTCGGCAGACTGGCCGGAGGCGCTGGCCCCCTGGCGGGCGGCCGCGGCGGCGTTCCCGGCCCGGCTCACGCCCGAGCCCGGGACGTCCGTGGCCCGCGTCGTGCTCGACGACGCCGCGCTGCCCGCGACGCCGCCCGGCCTCCTCGCCCCCGTCATTCCGCCCGGCACCGCGGACCTCCGCCTCGTCCTGATGACGCTCGCCCCCGCCGGCCTCGGCACGCTCCTGGACGACCTCGTGGACCGCCACCTCCCGGGCCGCGACGACGTCGACGTGCGCGTGGTCGCGGCGTCTGACCGAGCGGTGGCGCTCTACGACGAGGCGCCCGGCGCGGGCCCGTTCGCGTCGCCCGACCTCGACGTGGGCGTGGGGCCGGGCGAGGTGCAGGAGATCGCGATCGCCCTCGACCCGTCGGGCGGCCCGCCGGCGCTCGGACCGCCCCCGGCCGCCGAGGCCGCGTTCGTCGAGGCCCGCGCCGAGGGCGCCGACCGGCAGCGCTGGCGGCTCGTGGCGCAGCACCGCGCGGGGTCGATCGGGGCCGCCGTCGGCGCGCTCCGGCGGCGCCAGCTCGCGCTCGCGCTCGGCGTGCTCGGCGTGCTCGGCGCGGCCGTGGCGCTCGTGGCCGCGCAGGCCCGCCGCCAGCGGGCCCTCGCCGACCGGCAGCTCGCGTTCGTCGCCGGCGTGTCGCACGAGCTGCGGACGCCGCTCACCGTGCTCCGGTCGGCCGGCGAGAACCTGTCGGACGGCGTCGTCGGGGCGGAGGCCGCGCGGCGGTACGGCGCCGTCGTCCGTGACGAGGCGGCCCGCCTCGCCGACCGCGTCGAGACCATCCTGACCTACGCCGGGGCCGGCGCGCCGCACCGCGTCCGCGTGCCCGTCGCCGACGTGGTGGCCGACGCGCTGGACCAGGCCCGGCCGCTGCTCGACGAGGCCGGCGCCGACGTGGCGCTCGCCCTCGCCCCCGCCCTCCCGGCCCTCGACGCCGACCCGGCCGCCGTCGCGACGGCCCTCCGCAACCTGCTCGCCAACGCCGCCCGGCACGGCGGGCCGCACGTCCGCGTGGAGGGCGCGCCCGGCCGGCTCGGCGGCGCCCCGGCCGTGGCCCTCGCGGTGGGCGACGACGGCCCCGGCTTCGAGCCCGACCTCGACGCCTTCGCCCCGTTCGTCCGCGGGCGGCGGGCGGCCGAGGCGCAGACGCCGGGGTCCGGCCTCGGCCTGGCCCTCGTCCGCCGCGTGGCCGAGGCGCACGGCGGCACGGTGGTCGCCGAGGCGCCCGAGGCGGGCGGGGCGCGCGTCGTCCTCACGCTCCCCGCGGCGCCGTGACGCGGATCCTCCTCGTCGAGGACGAGCCCGGCCTCGTGCTCACGCTGGGCGACCGGCTCCGGGCCGAGGGCTACGCCGTGGCGCACGCCGCCGACGGCGACGCCGGCTTCGAGCGGGCCGTCGCCGAGCCGTTCGATCTCCTGCTCCTCGACGTCGGCCTCCCCAGGCGCGACGGGTTCGCCGTCGTCCGCGACCTCCGCCAGCGCGGCGTCCGCACGCCCGTGCTCATGCTGACGGCCCGCGGGCAGGTCGCCGACCGCGTCGTGGGCCTCCGCCTCGGGGCCGACGACTACCTCGTCAAGCCGTTCGACACGCAGGAGCTGCTGGCGCGGATCGAGGCGCTGCTCCGGCGCGCGGGCCGGGCGTCGCCGGCCTCCGGCCGCCACCGCTTCGGCGACGTGACGGTCGACGTGGGCCGGGCCGAGGTCTGGCGCGGCGAGACGCCCGTCGACCTCTCCGCCAAGGAGTTCGGGCTGCTCTGCTACCTCCTCGAGCACCGCGGCCACGTCGTCACCCGCGACGACGCGCTCACGGAAGTCTGGGG
>CAXRFJ010000665.1:0-2657 GCA_964229475.1 Rubrivirga sp. | reverse complement strand
CGACATGTTCCCGTACCCGTCGGGCGCCGGCCTCCACGTGGGCCACCCCGAGGGCTACACGGCGACCGACATCGTCGCGCGCTACAAGCGGATGACCGGGTTCAACGTGCTCCACCCGATGGGCTGGGACGCGTTCGGGCTCCCGGCCGAGCAGGCCGCCATCCGCGAGGGCATCCACCCGCGCGTGACGACGGAGCGGAACGTGGCCACCTTCCGCCGCCAGCTCCAGCGGCTCGGGTTCTCCTACGACTGGGCCCGCGAGGTCAACACGACCGACCCGGACTACGTCAAGTGGACGCAGTGGATCTTCCTGAAGCTCTACGAGAAGGGGCTGGCCTACGAGGCGTTCGCGCCCGTCAACTGGTGCCCGGAGCTCGGCGCGGTCCTCTCGAACGAGGAGGTGGTCGACGGGAAGAGCGAGATCGGCGGGCACCCCGTCGTCCAGGTCCCGATGCGCCAGTGGATGCTCCGGATCACGGCCTACGCCGACCGGCTGCTCGACGGGCTCGAGGACCTCGACTGGCCCGAGTCGGTCAAGGCCATGCAGCGGAACTGGATCGGGAAGAGCGTCGGCGCCGAGGTCGACTTCGGGGTGTTCGGCCACCCGGCCCTCAAAATCCGCGTGTTCACGACGCGGCCGGACACGCTGTTCGGGGCGACCTACATGGTGCTGGCGCCCGAGCACCCGCTCGTCGACGACATCACGACGGGCGAGCACGCCGGGGCCGTCCGCCAGTACGTCGAGCGCGCGGCCCGCAAGACGGAGCGGGACCGGATGGAGCAGAAGACCAAGACCGGCGTGTTCACCGGCGCCCACGCCGTGAACCCGGTCAACGGGCAGAAGGTGCCCGTCTGGATCGCCGACTACGTCCTCGCGGGCTACGGCACCGGCGCCATCATGGCCGTCCCGGCCCACGACGCGCGCGACTTCGAGTTCGCCCGGACGTTCGGGCTCCCGATCCGCCCGGTCGTCCGCCCGCCGGCCGCGTGGCTCGCCCAGCACGTCGGCCCCGACGTGCCGACGGAGACCGAGGCCGACCTCCTGTTCGGCGAGTACGACGACTCGCCCCACCACTTCACGGAGGTCTACACCGGCAACGACGGCGTCCTGATGAACTCGGACGCCAGCGGCGGCCCCGTGGCCGGCATCGCCGACCAGGGCGTGCAGCTCGACGGCCTCATGGTCCCGGCCGCCAAGGCCGACGTCATCGCGTGGCTGGAATCCAACGGCGTCGGCCGCCGGCAGGTCAACTACAAGCTGCGCGACTGGCTGTTCAGCCGCCAGCGCTACTGGGGCGAGCCGATCCCGATCGTCCACACGACCGACGAGGCCGGCAACGCCACGCCCACGCCGCTGCCGGCGGACGCCCTCCCGCTCACGCTCCCGGAGGTCGACGAGTACCGGCCGGCCGACAACGGCGAGAGCCCGCTCGCCAACGCCACCGACTGGATCGAGACGACGGACCCGGAGACGGGCCGCCCGGCCCGGCGCGAGACGAACACGATGCCGCAGTGGGCCGGCTCGTGCTGGTACTACCTCCGCTTTATCGACCCCGACAACGACGGCGCCTTCGTCGACCCCGAGAAGGAGCGGTACTGGATGCCGGTCGACCTCTACATCGGCGGGGCCGAGCACGCCGTGCTCCACCTGCTCTACGCCCGGTTCTGGCACAAGGTGCTGTTCGACGCCGGCGTGGTCTCGACCGACGAGCCGTTCCAGAAGCTCGTCAACCAGGGCATGATCCTCGGCGAGGTCGAGTACACGGCCTTCCGGCGCGTCGGCGACGACGGCGAGCCGTTCGGGTGGGTCTCGGCCGAGCACGCGACCGAGGCCGACGGCGACGGCGAGGCGGACTGGCAGGACGCCCGCGACGGCTCCACGCTCGTGGCCGTCCAGGTGCCCGAGGACGAGGTCACCAAACAGGGCGACGGGTTCGTGCTGGCCGCCCACCGCGACGTCCGCGTCACCTCCCGGGCGCACAAGATGTCGAAGAGCCGCGGCAACGTGGTCAACCCCGACGACATCGTCGACGCCTACGGGGCCGACTCGCTCCGGCTCTACGAGATGTTTATGGGGCCCCTCGAGCAGACGAAGCCGTGGAATACGCGGTCCGTCGACGGCGTCCACCGCTTCCTCTCGCGGGCTTACCGGCTGATCCTCGACGAGGAGACCGGCCAGCGCGCGGCGACCGTCCTCGACGCCGAGCCGACGCGGGAGCAGCAGCGCGTGCTCCACGCCACGATCCAGAAGGTCACCGACGACATCGAGGGCCTCCGGTTCAACACGGCGATCGCCGCGCTCATGGAGTTCGTCAACGCCGCGACGAAGTGGGGCCACGTCCCGCACGCGACGGCCGAGGCGTTCACGCTCCTGCTCTCGCCGTTCGCCCCGCACCTCGCCGAGGAGCTCTGGCGCCAGCTCGGCCACGAGCAGTCGCTGGCCTACGAGGGGTGGCCGGAGGCCGACCCCGAGCTCCTCAAGGCCGACACGGTCGAGATCGCGGTCCAGGTCAACGGCAAGCTCCGCGGCACCGTCCAGGTCGACGCCGAGGCGGACAAGGACGCGATGCTGGCGGCGGCCCGCGCGGAGCCCAACGTGGCGCGCTACCTCGAGGAGGGGACCGTCCGCCAGGAGATCGCGGTGCCGGGCCGGCTCG
>CAXRFJ010000664.1:0-2550 GCA_964229475.1 Rubrivirga sp. | reverse complement strand
TGTCGCGGCTCGACCACCCGTCGCTGTGGCGGATGGCCCTCGCCGCGCTCGTCATGGGGCTGGCCGTCTGCGGGATGCACTACACGGGGATGGCGGCCGCGGTCATCGAGCCCCACCCGGGCCACGCCATGGCCGAGGCCGGGCCCGGCTGGATGGGCCTCGGCGTCGCCGTGGGCACCGCGATCGTCCTGCTGGGCGGCCTCGGCGCGCTCCTCGTCGACTACCGGTTCCGGCTCTCGCGGGCGCAGGAGGCCCGGCTGGAGGGCCTCGTCCGCCAGCGGACGGCCGAGCTCGAGCGGGCGCTCGTCCGCGCCGAGGAGGCGACGCGGGCCAAGAGCGAGTTCCTGGCCAACATGAGCCACGAGATCCGGACGCCCATGAACGGCGTGATCGGGATGACGTCGCTCCTGCTCGACACGCCGCTCGACCGCGAGCAGCAGGAGTTCGTCACCACCATCCGGACCTCCGGCGACGCGCTCCTCACGCTCATCAACGACATCCTCGACTTCTCGAAGATCGAGGCCGGCATGCTCGACCTCGAGCGGGCCCCGTTCGACGTCCGGGAGTGCACCGAGTCGGCGCTCGACCTCGTGGCCCAGCGGGCCGCCGAGGCGGGCGTCGAGCTGACCTACTACGTCGAGGAGGGCGTGCCCGGGACCGTCGTCGGCGACGCGACGCGCGTCCGCCAGGTCCTCGTCAACCTCCTCTCGAACGCCGTCAAGTTCACGCCCGAGGGGTCGGTCTGCGTCCGCGTGTCGGCGCTGCCGGTCCCGAGCGAGGTCGGCAGCCGCGTCGAGCTGGCGTTCGCCGTCGAGGACACCGGCATCGGGATCCCCGCCGACAAGCTGACGACCATCTTCGAGAGCTTCTCCCAGGCCGACGCCTCGACGACGCGCCGGTTCGGCGGGACGGGGCTCGGGCTCACGATCTCGCAGCGGCTGGCGGCCATCATGGGCGGGACCCTGACCGTCGAGAGCGAGGTCGGCGCCGGGTCGACGTTCACGCTGTCGATCGGGGCGGAGGTGGCCAGCCTCAAGCGGGAGCCGTTCGTCGAACGCGACCAGCCGACGCTCGAGGGCCGCCGCGTGCTCGTCGTCGACGACAACGCCGTCAACCGGGACATCCTCTGCCGGCTCGCGACGCGCTGGCAGCTCGACGTCGTGGCCGTCGAGTCGGGCCCGCTCGGGATCGCGGCCTACGCGCAGGCCTACGCCCACGGGCGGCCGTTCGACATGGTCTGGCTCGACATGCAGATGCCGGACATGGACGGGATCGCCGTCGCCCACGCCCTCGACGCGCACCCGGGCCACGCCGTCGTCCTCATCCTCACCTCGATCAGCCGCGACGCCTCGCTCCGCGAGCGGGCCGAAGCCGCCCACGTCCACGACGTCCTCTACAAGCCGACGAAGCCGTCCCAGCTCTACGACGCCGTCCTCGACGCGCTGAGCATGCCGTCGGCCCCCCCGCCGGCCCCGGCGCCGGCGGCCCCCGAGGCGTGGGTCGCGCGGAAGGGCGACGCCGCGGCCGCCGTCGACCCGGGCCTGCGCGTGCTCCTGGCCGAGGACAACGTGGTCAACCAGAAGGTGGCCGTCCGCATCCTCGAGCGCCTCGGGCTCCGGGCCGACGTGGTGGCCAACGGCGCCGAGGCCGTCGAGGCCGTCCAGCGCCAGCCGTACGACGTCGTGCTCATGGACATCCAGATGCCCGAGATGGACGGGCTCGAGGCCACGCGCCGGATCCGCGGCCTCCCCGGCCCCCAGCCCCACGTCATCGCGCTGACGGCCAACGCCATGGAGGGCGACCGCGAGACGTGCCTCGCGGCGGGCGCCGACGACTACGTCGCCAAGCCGGTCAACGTCCCGACCCTGATGGCCGCCCTCGGGAAGGTCGCGGCGGCCGGTGGCGCCTCGACCGAGGCGGGCCCGACCGAGACGGCGCCGACCGCGGCGGTCCCGACCGAGACGGCGTAGGCCCGCCGCGCCCCGGGTCGGCGCGATCTTGGGGGCCATGCTCCCCTCGCCCCCGGACGTCCTCGCCGGCCAGCGCCGCGCCGTCGCCCGCGCCCTCACGGCGGTCGAGAACGGCCTGCCCGGCGCCGACGCGCTCGTCGACGCGCTCTACCCGCACACCGGCCGCGCGTGGCGGGTCGGGATCACGGGCCCGCCCGGCGCCGGCAAGTCGACGCTCACCGACCGGCTCGTCACGGCGTTCCGCGAGCGCGGCGACACGGTGGCCGTCGTCGCCGTCGACCCGTCGAGCCCGTTCACGGGCGGGGCGCTCCTCGGCGACCGCGTCCGGATGGACCGCCACGCGGAGGACGACGGCGTGTTCGTGCGGAGCCTCGCGGCGCGCGGGGCGCTCGGCGGCCTGAGCGAGGCGACCGAGGCGGCCTGCGACGTCCTCGACGCGGCCGGCTACGACGTCGTGCTCGTCGAGACGGTCGGGGTGGGGCAGGACGAGGTCGATATTGTCCGTGCCGCCCACACGACCGTGGTCGTCAACGCGCCCGGGCTGGGCGACGACATCCAAGATCGGAAGAGCGTCGTGTAG
>CAXRFJ010000663.1:0-5005 GCA_964229475.1 Rubrivirga sp. | reverse complement strand
CGCCGCGAACTGGCGCTGCGTGTCGCGGAGCGTCTCGAGGCGGGGCCACGCCTCGGGCTCGTCGGGCGCCGCGTGGACGAACGTCGCGCCGAAGGCGTCGACGGCGTAGGGCAGCGACGCCAGCCAGTCGAGGCGGTCGGCGTCGAGGAGCGACCGGTGGAGGTCGATGGCCGCCTGGCCGTCGGGCGGGATGGCCTTGTCGGGCGCGCCGGCCACCGCCGCGTCGTGGTTGCCCAGGACGTTGACCGCGAACTCCCGCCGCACGAGGTCGAGGCACTCGACCGGCGACGGCCCGTACCCGACGACGTCGCCCAGGTTGACGAGCGCGTCGGCGCCACGCGCCTCGGCCACCTCCAGGGCCTTGGTCAAGGCCGGCAGGTTGGCGTGGATGTCGGAGAAGACGGCGAGGCGCACGGTGGGGGGACGCGGGCGAATGAAGTTACCTGTCGTTCCCGGGGCTCACGCCCGGGGCGCATCGCCGTTGGCGCTAGCGGCCTATATTCTCAGAGCCTCCTCCCTCCGTTTAGGCCCCCTCCCTCCATGCCTGACTTCCCGTATCCGCAGGTGACGGACCGCAGCACCCCCGGCGCGCCCTACCGTGGGGAGGAGCCGTTCTACTACGGCGACCAGGACGGGCTGGACCTCCGGGCCCTCCTCGACATCCTGCTCCGCGGGAAGTGGATCATCCTCGCGACGATGCTCGCGCTGGCGGTCCCCGTCGTCCTGTACTCGATCGTCAGCCCGTCGAAGTACCGCGCCTACTCGATCCTGCTCGTCGACAAGACCGACACGGACCTCGCCGACGTGCTCCCGGACCAGATGCCGACGGCGTTCTGGCGGCAGGAGCGGAATCTGAGCAACGAGCTCCTCGTGCTCGACCAGTCCACGGAGCTGGCGCAGGCCGTGGCCCAGCGCCTCCTCGACGCGGGGACGGCCCCGGGCTCCGACCGGCCGCTCACCATCCTCGAGGACGACGACCCGTCCACGCCGCTCACGGTCGAGGAGGTCGCCTTCCGGCTCCAGCGGAACTACGTCAGCTCGTCGATGGAGACCGGAGGCGCCGACGCCATCCGCGTCAACGCCGTCAGCACGGACCGGGCCGAGGCGGCGTTCATCGCCAACGCGTTCTCCGAGGCCTTCGCCGACCTCACGCAGGACCAGAGCCGGTCGAGCGCGTCCGCCTCGCGCGAGTTCCTCGAGGACCAGGTCGAGACCCAGAACGAGCGCCTCCGCGAGGCCGACGCGGCCGTCGAGGACTACATGCTCCAAGAGGGCGCCGTCGCGCTCCAGGAGGAGACGGCCCGCCTCGTCGACCAGATCGCCACGCTCGACGCCCGCCGCGACCAGGCGGCCGTGAACCTCCAGACGAAGCGGGCCGAGCTGGCGGCGCTCCAGGGCGAGCTCGCCCGCCTCGAGGGCCAGCTCGGCGACCGCCTGTCGTCGAACCTCGACGGCCAGCTCGTGACGGTCCGCGAGCAGATCCAGCAGCTCCGCGGCGAGCTGGAGACGTTCTACAGCCAGAACCCGGCCCTCCGCACGAACCCCAACCCGCCGGCCAACATCGCGCGGCTTCGCAGCGAGCTGGAGCGCGCCGAGAGCGAGCAGGACCGGATCGCCCGCCAGCTCTCCGAGCAGTCGCTCGCGTCGAGCACCGGCCCGAACGACCAGACCTCGGGCTTCGCCCGCGCGGCCGAGCTCCGGTCGCAGATCTCGGCGGCCCGCGTCGCCGTGCGCGGCCTCGAGGCCGAGGTCCGGCAGGTCGGCGCCCGGCTCGGGCAGTACGAGGGCGAGCTCTCCAGCGTGCCCGAGCAGTCGATCGAGCTGGCGCAGCTGGAGCGCGACCGCCGCGCGGCGGAGACGCTCTACGGCGCGCTCGAGCAGAACCTCCAGCAGGCCCGCGTCGCCGAGCAGTCGCAGCTGGGCTACGCCCGCGTGATCCGCCCGGCGTTCCCGCCGACGCGCGCGTTCTCGCCGCTCCGCGTCCGCAACACGGTCCTCGCGCTGCTCTGCGGCCTCGTGTTCGGCGGGCTCCTCGCGATCGGCCGCGTCAAGCTCGACCACCGCGTCCACACGCCCGACGACCTCGGCAAGCTGGGCTACCCCGTGATCGGGACCGTCCCCAGCACCGACGCCCTCGTCAAGGAGGAGTACGGCGGGGCCGAGGCGGCCGAGGTCAACGGCCGGATGGTCGACACGCACGTGGTCTCGCTCCTCAACCCGATGGCGACCGCGAGCGAGGCCTACCGCGCGCTCCGGACCAACATCCAGTTCAGCCGACCCGACGTCGTCGTCCAGACGATCCTCGTGACGAGCTCGAACCCGGGCGAGGGCAAGTCGGTCACGTCGTCGAACCTCGCCGTCGTGTTCGCCCAGGCCGGCCGCCGCGTGCTCCTCGTCGACTCCGACCTCCGCCGGCCGACGGTCCACAAGAAGCTCGGCATCCCGCGCGAGCCGGGCCTCGTCCAGGAGCTGTTCACCACCGACGGGATCAACCCCGACGCGCTCGACCAGCTGGCCGACGACCTCTACGTGCTCCCGGCCGGCTCGCTCGCGCCGAACCCCTCGGAGCTCATCGGGTCGCGCCGGATGCGCGAGCTGATCGAGGACATGCGGGCGAAGTTCGACATCATCATCTTCGACGCCCCGCCGATCCTGGCCGCCACCGACGCAGTCCTCCTCTCGACCCAGTGCGACGCGACGCTCGTGATCGCGCGGGCCGGCGAGACGAAGGACTTCGAGCTCCAGTCGGCCATGACGGCCCTCGCCGACGTTGGGACGAAGCCGAGCGGGCTCGTGCTCAACGCGTTCGACGTCCGGCAGGCGTACGGCTACCGCTACAAGTACGCGTACCGCTACGGCAGCTCGTACGGCTACGGCAGCAGCAAGGCCCCCGAGGCGTAGTCCCGGCGTCCGCTTTCGTCCCCCCACCCCCGGCCGTCCGCGCGGCCGACGCGTCCGAGCCATGCGCCGTCTCGCCGTCCTGCTCCTCGCCCTCGCCGCCTCGGCGGTCGCCTCGGCCCAGCCGCCGACGACCGAGCGCGGCGTCCTCGGGCTCGTCGAGGGCCGCGAGGCCACGCCCGGCGGCTACTTCTACAACGCGCTCCCGGGCCAGCCCGTGACGCGCGTCTACGTCTGGGGCCGCGTGCTCCGGCCGGGCGTCTACGACGTCGGCCCCGACTTCGACCTCGGCGGCGTGCTCAGCATGGCCGGCGTGTCGAGCGAGCGGACGCCGCTCGAGGGCGACCCCCAGATCATGCTCCGCCTCTTCCGCGCGGGCCAGACGGAGCCCGTCTACGAGACGACGGTCGACCACTTCTTGGCGGACCCCGGCGCCCCCGACATCCAGTACGGCGACGTGATCGCCGTCGAGGCCGAGGCCGTCGCCCGCGTGGCCGTGATCGGGTCCGTGCTCCGGCCCGGGACCTACGAGGTCGGGCCGAGCTTCTCGTCGCGCGACGCCCTCGCGCTCGCCGGTGGCCCTCGCCTGGACCCCCTCGAGACCGGCGTGGACCGCACGACGACCGTCCTCATCTACCGCGCGGGCGGGGGTGGCGAGGCCGACTACCGCGAGACGCTCCAGTCGTTCCTGACCGGCCCGGCGCCCGCGCTCCTGGACGGCGACGTCATCGAGATCGAGACCCGGCTCGACGCCGGCTGGAGCACGCGGGACTACCTGACCGCGGCGGGCGTCGTGACGTCCGGCGTGATCGCGGCCGTCCAGCTCTACCGCTTCGTGATCGCGGGCGAGTAGACATGGCGGAACCGACGGGACTCCTGGTAACCGGCGGGGCCGGGTTCATCGGCTCGGCGTTCGTGCGGTCGGCGCTGGAGCGGCGGCCGGACGCGGCCGTCGTGACGCTCGACGCGCTGACGTACGCCGGCTCGCGGGAGAACCTCCGCGGCCTGCCCGAGCGCCACACGTTCGTCGAGGGCGACGTCCGCGACGGCGCGCTCGTCCGCCGGCTGCTGGCGGAGCACGGGATCGGGCTCGTCGTCCACCTCGCGGCCGAGTCGCACGTGGACCGGTCGATCACTGGGCCCGCGGCGTTCGTCGAGACCAACGTTCTCGGGACGCAGGCGCTCCTCGACGCGTGCCGCGAGGCCGAGGGCGTCCGGTTCCACCACGTCTCGACCGACGAGGTCTACGGCGACCTCGGGCCCGACGACCCGGCGTTCACCGAGCGGACGCCCTACGCGCCGTCGTCGCCGTACTCGGCCTCGAAGGCCGGCTCCGACCACCTCGTCCGGGCCTACGGACGGACGTACGGGCTCCCGGTCACGATCACGAACTGCTCCAACAACTACGGCCCGCGGCAGTACCCCGAGAAGCTGATCCCGGTCGTGATTCAGCGGGCGGCGGCGGGCGAGCCGATCCCGGTCTACGGCGACGGCCGCAACGTCCGCGACTGGCTCTACGTGGGCGACCACTGCGACGCCATCTGGGCCGTCATCGAGCGGGGCGCGACGGGGGAGACCTACAACGTCGGCGGGAACGCCGAGGTGGACAACCTCACGCTCGTCCGGACGCTCTGCGCCATCCTCGACGACCGCCGGCCCGACGGCGCGCCGCACGCCGACCTGATCGAGTTCGTGACGGACCGGCCGGGGCACGACCGCCGCTACGCCGTCGACACGTCGAAGATCGAGACGCTCGGGTGGGCGCCGCGTCAGTCGCTCCGCTCGGGCCTCGAGGCCACGGTCGACTGGTACCTCGAGCATCCGGACTGGGTCGACGCCGTCCTCCACCGCGACCCCTCCGAGGCGTGAAAGGCATCCTCCTCGCCGGCGGCCATGGGACCCGCCTCCACCCGGCCACGATCGCGGTCAGCAAGCAGCTGCTGCCGGTCTACGACAAGCCGATGGTGTACTACCCGCTGAGCACGCTGATGCTCGCCGGAATCCGCGACATCCTCGTGATCAGCACGCCACAGGACACGCCGCGCTTCAAGGCACTGCTCGGCGATGGTTCGCGCTGGGGTCTGAACCTCTCGTATTGCGTGCAACC
>CAXRFJ010000662.1:0-3164 GCA_964229475.1 Rubrivirga sp. | reverse complement strand
CTCCGGCTCGGAGAACGGAGCCGCGCCGCGGTAGGTCGGGTCGAGGGGGCCGGCCTCGACCTCGGTGAGGTTGGGCGTCGTGGCCGCGGCACCCGGGCCGCCCCAGAAGCCGCCGTAGTTGCGGTTGAGGTCGACACCGAGCCCGAAGCCGCCGGGGCTGGCGTGGACCGCGGCGCAGCTGCCGTCCGGGGTGTCCTCGCCGTCGACGAGGCGGCAGTTCTTGCGCATGTAGGCCATGCCGGGGGTGCCGAGGATGACGCCGGTGCCACCGAGCGGGTCGTACTCGCCCGCCTCGCGGAGGTCGACGTACTCGCCGTCGGTGCGGGAGAGGTGGAAGCCGTCGACGTTCACGACGGGTACCACGACGACGCGGGCCTCGCGCAGCAGGCCGGTGATCCGCTCGTCGGACCCGTAGCCCTGCACCAGGTCGACGGCGAACTCCATCGCGTTCTCGCCGCTGGGCCACTCGCGGGCGTGGTGGAGGCCCATCAGCAGGAAGGTGGGCTCGCCCCGGTTGGGCTTCCTCACGCCCTGGCTGATCTCGATGCCGTGGATCGGGCGGCCGTCGAGGCTCGGCCGGTCCAGCGCGAACCGGCGCACCAGACCCGGGTTGTCCTCGGCGAGCCGGACCATGTCGGCCTCGTAGTCGGCGAGGGTGCGGTAGGACGTGCGGCCCGACGGGAGCGGCGACTCGGCCACCGACGCGGCGTACTGCTCGCCGAGCTCGGCGATCTCGAGGCCGCGGGCGACGAGGTCGGCGATCCGGACGTCCCAGGTGAAGCCGGCCCGGCGCAGGGCGGCCTGCTCGGCCTGGCTGTGGAGCACCACCTCGACGTAGTCGTGGCCGGCGTGCTCGGTGAGGTCGAGGCCGAGCAGCTGCAGCCGCTCCTTGTCGCCCCGGGTCGGGGTGTCGACCGTGACGAGCCGCGGGGCGAAGTGGTCGGCACCGGGCACGGCGCTGCCCTGGGCGGCGCCGCTGGTCACGGCGAGGGTGGGCACGGAGACGGCGAGCGCGGTCAGCGTCCCGATCAGTGCGGTGCGGGCGCGGGGCCTGCGGGTCATGGCGGTCCTCCGGGGATGTCGGGTGCCCCCCTACCGTCCGGGGGCCCGCGAGGTCACGCACCGCAGCGCGGCAGCCCCGGAGCGGGGCGGGTCCGGACCGTGGAAACACGCCTGCCGACGACCCGTGAGTAGCCACTAGGGTGGCGAGCATGCCGATCGCAACGCCTGAGAAGTACGCCGAGATGCTCGACGCGGCGAAGGAGAACGCCTTCGCCTTCCCGGCCATCAACGTGTCCTCGTCGCAGACCCTCAACGCCGCCCTGCAGGGCTTCGCCGACGCCGGCTCCGACGGGATCATCCAGGTCTCGACGGGCGGCGCCGACTACCTCTCGGGCCCGAACGTGAAGAACATGGTCACCGGGTCCGTCGCGTTCGCGGCGTACGCCGCCGAGGTGGCCAAGAACTACCCCGTCAACATCGCGCTCCACACCGACCACTGCCCGAAGGACAAGCTCGACGGCTTCGTCCGGCCGCTGCTCGACCTCTCGGCCGAGCGGGTCTCGCGGGGCGAGGCGCCGCTGTTCCAGTCGCACATGTGGGACGGCTCGGCCGTGCCGCTGGAGGAGAACCTCTCGATCGCCGAGGAGCTCCTCGAGAAGTGCATCGCCGCCAGGATCATCCTCGAGATCGAGGTCGGCGTCGTGGGCGGCGAGGAGGACGGCGTCGAGAACGCCATCAACGACAAGCTCTACTCCACGCCCGAGGACGCCATCGCCACCGCGCGCGCCCTCGGCCACGGCGACCGCGGCTACTACATGACCGCGCTGACCTTCGGCAACGTCCACGGCGTCTACAAGCCCGGCAACGTCAAGCTCCGCCCCGAGGTCCTCCAAGAGGCGCAGGCCGCGGTCGTGCAGGAGTTCGGCCTCGAAGAGGGCGCCAAGCCCTTCCACCTCGTCTTCCACGGCGGCTCGGGCTCGACCGCCGAGGAGATCGGCGCGGCCGTCGACTTCGGCGTGGTGAAGATGAACGTCGACACCGACACCCAGTACGCCTTCACCCGGCCCGTGGCCGGGCACATGTTCGCCAACTACGACGGCGTCCTCAAGGTCGACGGCGAGGTCGGCAACAAGAAGGCCTACGACCCGCGCGCCTGGGGCAAGGCCGCCGAGGCCGGCATGGCCGCCCGCGTCGTGGAGGCCTGCGAGAACCTGCGCTCGAGCGGTCACTCGCTGGGCTGATCCTCCCGACCCGCCCGGGTCACGACTCCGTGACGATCCGGCGCCGACCGGCTGACCTTCTGCCGAAGTTCTGACAGATTGAGCCGTCGTCGGCGTCGGATCAGTGCGTGAGGGGGGTGGTGGCGCATGCTCGCGCTGGTCCTGAGCAGGGCGCGCGCGCACCCGGCACCGCTCCTCGCCGTCGCGGTCAACGTCCTCATCGTCTGCACGCTCGTCGCGGGCATCGGCGCCACCCTGCCGCTGGTCCAGGAGGCGTCGCTGCGCTCCCGGCTGGCCGAGGTCCCGCCCGACGACGCGGTCGTCACCTACGTCACGACGTACGACGCCGCCGACTCGGCCGCCCACGACGAGGCAGTCCGCGCCGAGCTCGACACGGTCACCGCGGTCGCCGGCGGCGAGGTCGTGCGGCGCCTCGACTCGGGCACCTACGACCAGCTCGGCGAGGGCCGGCCCGAGTGGACGTTCACGTCGGTCACCGGGGGCCGGATCTCCTACGACAGCGGCGTCGCGCCAGTCGCCGGGCGCGACCTCCTCGAGGTCTCCGTGCCGACCGGCTCCGACGCCGCCGTCGGCGACGAGCTCTCCCTGCGCAACCGGGCCGACGACCGGACGGTCGACGCCGTGGTCGTCGGCACCTGGTCGGTCGGCCCGGACGACGCCCGGTCGTTCGGCGGCTTCGACGGACCGACCCTGCTGCTGCCCGCCGACGACTTCGCGGCCGTCGCCGGTGCCGGCAGCTCCGCGAAGTGGCGGGCCGTGCCGGCCCTCGACCGGCTCGACGCGACCAGCCTCGACGAGCTCCGGCGCACGGCCGCCGCAGCGCTCGGCAGCGGCGTCGAGCGCGCGGCCGACGCCGCGTCGGCGACGATCCGCGCCGAACCGACCGCGTTGACGACCCAGCTCGCCGAGCGGGCGCGCGAG
>CAXRFJ010000661.1:0-2042 GCA_964229475.1 Rubrivirga sp. | reverse complement strand
GCCCGGACGCTGGAGGCGCCGCGCCGGCCGGCCGGCCCCCACGAGGTCGCCTGGGACGGTCAGTCCGACCGCGGCCTCCGGGTCGCCAACGGGGCCTACATCTACACCGTCGAGGCCGCCGGCGAGCGGTTCTCGGGGCGCATCCTGGTGATCCAATGACGCGGCGCGTGACCTTCCCCACCGCGGTCCCGAGGCGGGCGTGGTGGGCGCTCGTCCTGCTCCTCGCCGCCGCGCCCGCGATGGCCCAGGCGCCGGGCGCGTTCTTCCGCCTCGGGATGGGCGCGCGGTCCGTCGCGATGCCGTCGCAGGTCGCCGACCGGTCGGGCTACGCGAGCCCCTACCTCAACCCGGCGCTGGCGCCGTTCACGCCGGCCCAGGGCGTCGAGCTGACGGCCGGCCGGCTCCCCTTCTCGCGGTCGTGGGAGGGCGTCCAGGTGGCGGCCCCGCTCCGGCCGCGCTCGGGCTTCGCCGGCGGCGTGATCCACGGCGGCGTCGACGACATCGACGGGCGCGACGCGAGCGGCTACCCGACGAGCGGCCAGAACGAGGACGGCACGCTCCGGGCCGACGAGTACGCCTTTTTCGCCGCCTTCGGCACGCAGCTCTCGAGCCGCGTCTCGGCCGGCGTCGGGCTCCGCCTGTACCGGAACGAGCTGTTCGAGGGCACGCGCGCCCCGACGGCCATCGGCATCGCGATCGGGACGACGGCGCAGCTCACGGACCGCCTCGCGGCCGGCGTCGTGGTCGACGACCTCTTCGCGCGCTACGAGTGGAGCTCGACCGGCTCCGCGACGGCCTCGGCGACGGACTACTTCCCGGTCCGCGTCCGCGGCGGCCTGGCCTACGCGGCCGGCGACCGCGGCGAGGGGCGGCCGCGCCTGACCGTCGGCGCCGAGGGCGAGCTGTTCGTCCAGCCCTCCGAGGCCCGCCGGCCCGACGGCGTCGACGTGATCGGGACGACGCCGTCGCCCTCGACGACGACGCTCGAGGTCACCCTCGCCGACGTGCAGGGCCGCGTGGGCGGGGAGGTCTGGCTGACCGACGGGTTCGCCGCGCGGCTCGGGCTCGACCGGATCGGGGCGGGCGCGGCGGGCGAGCTCCGGCCGTCGGCCGGGTTCGGCGTCGAGCAGCGGGTCGGCGAGCTCGACCTCCGGGTCGACTACACGGCCGTCGTCGAGCCGTTCGGCTCGGCCCTGATGCACCTCGCGACGGTCCGCCTGGGCCTCTAGCTCCGCCCGCCTCGGGCCCGGGGGCTCAGCCGCCCAGGCCGCCGAGGGCGTCGGCCTCGGCGCCGGTCCGGAAGCGGAGCGTCGCGAACAGGTCGAGCGCGAGCATCTGCGCGGCGTGGATCGGGACGGCGATCCAGAAGCTCCGGCAGCGCCACACGAGCGCGCCGAGGGCGAGCCCGCCGAGGACCGAGAGGTACGCCTCGGCCGCGGGCTTCTGCGCGTGGAGGATCGCGAACGGGACCGTCTGCACCACGATCGCGAGCGGGGCCCCGAGCGCCGGCGCCGTCCCGAACAGGACGAACCCGCGCCACAGGTACTCCCACCCGATCCAGTAGAACAGGAAGAGGGCCTCGTAGGCGAGGAACACGCCCCAGCTCTCCTTCGCCCCGAAAAAGTGCGGGTACTGCGCCTGGAACGCCTGCCCGCCGGAGAGCACCCACGTCCCGACGAGGACGAGCGGGAGGTAGCCGAGCGCGAGCGCGCCGGCCAGCTTCCAGTCGCCCCGCCCGAGCCCGGCCTCGCGCGGCGACCAGCGGAAGCCGACGAGCAGGATCAGGGCCGGGACCACGAACCCGAGCACGCCCTGCATCCCGAACCACCACGACCCGTTCCTGCATCACCACCGAGTCTGCCCCTTCGGGAATCTCCGAACCGGTGAAAATTCGCGCGGCGGTGCCGGGTGCAAGGGCGTTTGGCGCCGCACCAGCCGGAATCCGTGCCGACACGGGTACGGGTTGGTCGCCACTCAGGTCCTGCTTGCGCAAGGCGTAGCCGTCCACGGCACTGTTGTCCGCCGGCGGAACGTCCGCTGGA
>CAXRFJ010000660.1:0-19898 GCA_964229475.1 Rubrivirga sp. | reverse complement strand
TTGATTTTGGAATCAGCAATCTCAAGCCGTCGGGCGTGAACGAGAGGTGCTCGGTCCGGACGGCGGCGAGCTCGCTCCGGCGGAGCGCGGCGGCGAACCCTACGAGCAGCATGGCCTTGTCCCGCCGCGCCCGGAGCGCGGTCCCCGGCTTCGCGTCCTGGGGATAAGCCTCCGCCAGCCGGACGGCCTCGTCGCACGCGGCGACCATGGCGACGACGTCGGCCGCGAGGGCCGGGGCCACCTTCTCGCGGGCCGTCCCGAGCGTCCGGACCACGCCGGCCCACACGGAGTGGAGCGGCTCTTTCGACCGGAGCGCCGGGCTCTCGACGCCGGCGAGCTTGTGGGCCTGGGAGATCGCCGAGAGCCGACGCTCGAGCGTGGCCACCTTCAGGGGCGCCGTCGGCCGCCCGCGCTCGTCGTCGGGTCCGGCCTCGGCCCGGCTCGCTATATATAAGGAGACCGTCTCCGGCGCCGCCGGCATCGAGGGGAGCCCGCGGTCGTCGCACCACGCGGCGAAGTCGGCCCAGTCACTCCGGTACGCCCGGAGCGTCGCGTCGCTGCGGGCCGCCTCGGCGAACCGGCGCGCGGCCTCGGCGTCGGCCGCCAGCGCGGCGGGGAGCCGCTGGTGGTCACCGCCAGCGGGGACGAGGCCGCTCACGGTTTCGACCGCAGCGCGCCCTCCACGGTCTGCCGTCCGAGCGCCCGGTCCCCGAGCGCTTCCTGCTCGGCGTCCCACTCGGCCGGCGTCGGCGGCGCGACCCGCGCGGGCGGGACGTGCTCCGGGGCTACGTCGATCCGCCGGAAGCCCGCGAAGCCGATCTCGTAGACCGCCTGGCTGTCCGCGCCGTCGAGCACGATGACGTCGCCGACGTACGACGACCGGATCTCCGTGGCATCGCCAGCTACTGACGCGACCGCGTCGCTCGTCGTCCAGTCGCCGCGTCCGTGCTGCGTGAGGTCGAAGACGGCCTCGAGCGTGGCGAGTGCGGTGTCCCCCGGCTCGACGTCGAGCGTAGCCGCGTGGTCGTACCACCCGTCCCGGTCGGCCCACGGCTCGTCGTGCTCGCGGCCGAACCGCTCCGAGCCGGGTGGCAGGAAGTAGAGAAGGGCGCGCATCGGGTATTGCTGTTATTGCATATTCAGCCGCTCCACCGTGACGGCCCACCACGGGAAGGTAGCTCGCGGCGGGGTCTCGGTTTCCGATAAATTGTCCTTATCGGAAGCCAAGGTTGCGAACCCGATCCGGGGCCGGGGTTCCCCCGAGGCCGAACCGATCAACGCCAGACGGGAGTGAGTGGGTGGCGACTTTGCAATAACAGCCCCACCTCCCAGCTTGCCTGACGCCAATCGCGCCGCCGAGGGTCAACCGTCCCGCTCGAGCCAGGCGGCGATCACGTCCCGACGGGCCATCCGGAGAGCGCCCCCACTGGCCGGTCCGAGCTCGTCCTCCAGCCCGACCTCGATGGCCCGCTCGATCTCCTGCCACCCCGGGTGGGCCTGGCCCCGAAGCGCACGGACGGCCTCGGCGTCGAGGACGGCCCGGGCCTCGACGTCGAGCTCGGCGATCCTAGCGTCGAGGCGGGCCGCTTCGGCCGCCTCGCGGTCGCGTCGGGCCGCCTCCCCGGAGACGACCTCGGACTCGGGGGGGAAAACGGCTCCGCTCGCCGCGGCGTCTCTCGTCGCCCCGTCAAAGAGCGACGCCTGCGTCTGATCGGCCGCCCTCTTCGACCCCGCCCAGTCCTCGGCGATGGCTCGGTAGGCGTACGCCCCGAGCTTCCCGATCTTCTTGCCCCGTGCGAGGTCGCCCTCGACGTGGGCCAGGTTCCGCTCGACCTGCTCGGGCGGGAGCCCCATCGCCTCCTCGATCTGGCTCGCCGTCAGACCGAACTCGACGCACCGGACCCTGAGCGCCGCCTCCCGCGCTTCGCCCTCGCCGAACTCGCCCTCCGATAGCGCGCCCAGCTCGGCGGCCGCGGGCGAGACGCCGAACCGGATCGCGACGACCCGCCGCTTCTCCCGACGCGTCTCCATCTCGACCCGGATGTCGGAGTGCTCGTTGATCTGGTCGATGGCGGGCGCGAGCACCTTCGATCGGAACCGCTTGTACTCGGGGTACTGGTCGTCGCCGACGCCGAGGAGCCCGCGCCAGTCGTCGACCGAGATCCACCCGGTCGACCCCGTCCGGCGGAACCGGAAGCAGTTCTCGTAGAGCGCGAGCGCGGCCCCCGACGTGAACCGGGTCTGGACCGCCAGGTTGATGCGGGCGTAGATGGCCGGGTTGTAGAGGAGCTCCCGGAGCGGCGGCGTGTAGGCGTACCGGCACACGCCGGTCCCCTCCTTGATCCGGGCCGAGGCGAGGAGCGCCGAGACCCCCCACTCCCTCCGGCCCTCGGGGTCGAGCACGTTCCAGACGACTTTGACGTCGACGAGCGCCGAGAGCGTGGCCTTGAGGAGCTCGTGGTCGTTCGAGTTGAACCCGACCGTGTCGGCTAGGTCCGAGAGCCGGATCGTGTGCTCCTTGACCGAGTCGTCGGGGAGCTCGTCGTAGGCCCGGAGCAGGAGGACGTTGGCCGCCTTCCGCTGGAGCAGCGAGAGCCCCCCCTTCATGTGGATGGCCCCGACGTGCTTCTTGATCTCGAGGATCTCTAGGGGCGCGGTCGACACGGGAGGGGGGATGGGCGGTCAGGGTACGGCCCCCGGGGTCGGAGCCGCAACCAAAAGGGACGGAGCCCGCTCGCGGACGCCGAACCCGAAAGCTCGCGTAATACGGCCTGTAATCCAACAGCCGTCCCGTAAGTGGGGACCTTTCATCCCGTAGACGGGGACCTCTCCCATCAGAGAGATCAGAATCGGCCCTGGAGAGCGCTAGAGCGCGGTTTCATGCCCATCCCGTAGACGGGGACCTCCCGTCCCGTAAGTGGGGACCTTTCATCCCGTAGACGGGGACCTTTCCCTCCGCATCCCGTTGCGGCCCAACGACATGGCAGGCGCAAACGTTCTAAACTCTCTTAAACAAATTAAACGACGTCGACGGCGCTCTCTCGAGGGTTTGGAAGAGCTGACTCGACCTGGAACGCGGCCTCCGGGGTCACCGACCGGCCTCCTCCTCGGAGAACAACCCGAGCGCGACCTCCTCGAACGACGCCCTGAGCTGGCGGACCCGCTCGACATCGACGGGACTCTCGGACGCCTCGGCCTCCAGCTCGCGGAGCAGCTCGTAGACCCTCCGCCACGCGGCCACGTCGGGACCAGGCCCGAGCACGCGGGACCGGAGGTAGGCCGAGGTCGTCATCCCCGCACTCGAGGCCGCGCTATCGATCCGGTCGCACTCGGACGGGGAGAGCCGGAAGCTCCGGGTCGTCGTCCGCCGCGTCTCGGTAGGTCCGTCGGTGAGCCACGACAGCGGGCCGTCGGCAGCGTCACTCCCACCGGTGTCGTCGGCGACGGCGTCTGGGTCGGTCTCTCTCGTAGCGGTCATCCGGGCGGGGGGACGTCGGAATCGTGGGGGGCGGTTCAAAGATAGGCGGCGCCCCCGTCCGTTCCGGGGAGGACCCGTCTTAATCGTGGAGCGTCCGGCGGACGAGGTGTGCGGCCAGACGCTCCGACTGACCGCCGAAGTACAGCCGCGCGCGCTCGGGCTGGCGCCCGTCCGTGGCGCGGTCCACCTCGACGAACGCGGCGGGGGGGCTCGTCGCTAGCGATACGTCGGCGGGCACCCCCTGGCAGTTCGGCCGGTCGTTGTGGGCGCCCGGTCGTTGGACGACGAGGAACCCGTCTCGCCCGTTGACGACGGCGGGCTCGGCTACGTAGCGCCCGACTACGACCTGGTCCCCGCTCTTCGCCATGTACCGGCCGTCGGAGCGGAACCCGATGGACGCCTCGTGGCACTCCCCGAACCCCGAGCCGACATCCGCCAGATCCCATACGCCGAGGAGCGGGAGACCCTCAGCCACCAAGGTGTGTTCTTCGGGGGTGGACCGTGGGACCGCTGACTCCCCCCTGGTGCAACCGGCAGCGAAAACCGAGAGGCCGACGAGGACCGCGAGCGCCCCGCGCCGGAGCCAGTCGGCCATGACGTCGCGGCGCGCGACCGTGAGCGCGCCGAGCGCGGCTGGCCCGAGCGTCGTCTCGGCGTCCGCGGTGACGGCCCGCTCGACCTCGGCCGCGCCGGGGTGCGAGGACGCCCGGAGGTGTCGCACGGCCTCGGCATCGAGCCGGACCCTCTCGACGTCCGTGAGCCCCGCTACGTGCTCGTCGAGCCTCCGGTCCTCCTCGGCCTCCAGGCGCACGGCCCGGGCGAGGACGAGCGCCGGGGGCGGGAACAGAGCGCGGGCCGTCTTCTTCGCCCGAGCCGACGCATCCTGCCGGACGGCCGCCCGCTTCTTCCGGGCCGCCTCGGCGCTCCCGCCCCAGTCGCCCTGGATCGCTCGGTACGTGTACGCCCCGAGCGCCTCGATCTCCCGGCCGCGCGTGAGCTCGCCCTCGACGTAGGCCAGGTTCCGCTCGACGTGCTCGGCGGGGAGCGCGAGGGCGCGCTCGACCTGGCGCCCGGTCAGCCCGAACTCGGTGAGCCGCTGTCTCAGCTTCGGGGTCCCCCCATCCGCGTCGTCCTCGTCCGGTGAGAGCTGACGGCGTAGGGCGGGGGACAGAACGCACCGGCACACGGACCCCTCCACCTGGACCTCCGCGAGCAGCGGCGCGATCGTCCGGCAGGTCGGGGACGTCCACTCGGCGACGCGCCCGGCGAGGGAGCGGAGGACGGAGGTCGCCCCTCGCGTATCGTCGAGGGCGAGCCCGGCCGCTCCGGCGAGGTCGGCGACGGGAACCGAGACCGATCCCGAACCACCATCTCTCGCGAGGCGAAGGAGGGCTTCGAGCACGCCCCGCTCGCCGTCCGTGAGCGAGATCGGAGACCGGGTGGTCGAGGTGGCGACGTGGGGGGTGCCGTCCCGAGGTACAGGCTGATCGGACGTCGCGCAGGTAGAGCGCTCGGTTCTGGCGCGTGCGGTGGGGTTCATCGGTCCGAGGGGAGGGCCGTCCAGGAGACGGTGGTGGGAGCGCCGCCCTCCGCCTGGGCGCGGGCCGCCAGCGCTCGGGCTGCGCTCGTGAGCGCGCGGCGCTGGCGGACGGTCTCGGCCCCCCACGACCGGACGCGGTCGTAGAGGACGGCCGGGTCGACGGCCCGCGCGCTGGAGGCTGCCCGGCCGGGCAGCCGCTCGCGGACCTCGTAGTGGACGTGGGGACCCGTCGAGAGGCCGGCGCCAGGCCCCACCCCGCCGCTCAGCCCGACGACGTCGCCCCGCCGGACGGGCGCGCCCTCGGCGACGTCGGCGGCGTCGAGGTGGGCGTAGAGGGTGGTCGTCTCGAGTCCGGACGGGTCCCGGTGCTCCAACTCGACCGTGAGCCCGTAGCCCGGCCGCCGACCGACAGAGAGCACCCGGCCATCGGACGTCGCCCGGACGGGCGTGCGGAGGGGGACGGCGAAGTCGGTCCCCCGGTGGTTCCGGACCCGGCGCGTGACGGGGTGCCGCCGGGGGCCGAACGGCGAGCTGACGGGACCCGCGACGGGCGCGCCGACCGGGAGGCCCGGGGGGACAGCGGGCCGTCGCCGGAGGGCTGCCGCACGCCGGTGGAGCCCGGCGACCAGGGCGGAGTCCGGCACCGGCGTAGACGCGGGCCGCGCCACATCGAGGGTGGGTTCCGTGCCTGCGGACCGGGAAGCCTCGGCGTACGACCACAGAGCGCTCAGTGCCGACGCCGACGCGCCGCCCACACCGGCCTCTCTGCCGGGCGCGACGGCCGGGTCTGCGAACACCCCCACGCACGCGCCGACGGTCACGACGGAGAGGACCGCGCGGGTGGACCACGCGGCGAGCGCTGACTCCCTCCGGCGACGGCCCGTCGCTGTGCGTGGGCCTTCCCTCTCGCGATCAGCGGGACCGCCCTCGTCGGCCGTCGCCTCTCCTCCACTGACGACCTCGGCGAGCGCGCGGGCGAAGACGACGGGGGCCGGCCGGAACGTCCCGTTGTGGACGGCAGCGGCTCGGGCGAACCGGCTGGCGGCAGTACGAAACCTGGGAGACGGACGGGGGCGCTCGAACACGGCCGGGTGGGGATCGTGATCCCGGCCACGGTCCGGGCCAGGGGCTCTCCCTGGTAGGTGTCGGAAGCCTTCTGATCCCGCCACCCAACCCCGCCGGGCAGACACCCAAACGAGACGGTGGGTATATGTGCGAGAGACCTCACGACGACGGAGAGGGGAGTCCACGGAGGACAGGTGACGCACGGCTCCGTGACCCCTGCCCTCTCGGTCGTCACAGAGCGCGAGGTCGGACGTGAGCGGCTCCCCTTCCTCACCGGACGGGAGGCGCGACCCCCTTCCGCTCGAACCACCCCGCCCCGCCCACGGAGTCGACCCTGGCGATGCGACGCCGTCGGTGAGGGAGACCGACAGACGCCTCGACCTCGGTGCCGGAGCACCCAGTTCCTGCGACGCCGAATCCGCGCCCGCCGGGACGGGGAGCTCGGGGCACCAGGGTAGGGCTACGAAGCGGCGGTCACGCCGGGGACCGAGTGCTCACACAGACCTCGGACGTGGGGGCGCACCGACGCTCTGCCGCGCCCTGACGGCCCTCGGTCCCCCGCCGGTTCAGTGGGGCTCCCGCGAGGCTCTGAATGGTCCTCGCCGCTCTCTGCCTTCGGGTCGGCCCTTGGCGGAGCAATCGGGGGGTTGATGGACGCGGGGACCGTCGCCTATGTTGGGCGTCCTGACTTCGGTGGAGCAATTTTCGGCAAGTGAGGTTTTCTTCCATAAATAACTCGCCCGACACTGGTGCCTCGCGGGGGGGTGGTCGGCAGACGGAGGGGCGGTCCCTCCCCGCTACGGGGCAGGCTCCGGCCGTCGCTGGCGGGACACCGGCGAATGCCCGCCGCCAGCGGACCGGGGGGCGCCCGCCGCGGAAGCCGGAGGAGGGGCCGAAGGTCCAGGTCGGATTCCAGGTCACGTCCGTCGAGCGCGACCAGATCAGGGAGGCCGCGTCGCAGGCCGGGCTCTCCGTCTCGGAGTTCCTCCGGCGCCGGGCGCTCGGTCGGCCCGTGGTCCCGCTCGCCGACGCGGCGGCCCGGAAGGCCCTCCGTCGGATCGGCGTCAACCTCAACCAACTCGTCCGCCGAGCGAACGCGGGCGGCGCGACCGAGGCCGAGGCACAGGCCGCGATCGCCGAGGTCCGGGCGGCCGTCGCCCGCGTCGGGAGGGCGGCGGGGGGCGACGGTTTGGAGGGGGCACCATGAGCGCACGGGCACCCCTCCCCCACCGCGAACCAGCCCGGAATCGGAGTCGGGCTCGCCGTCGCTCTCGGAGAGTGTCGAGGGTATGTGCGCGCCCACTTCGCCAAACCCACATGGAGAGGGGCGCACCCCGCCCAGCGGAGGGGCCGTCGTGATCGCCGCGTCGTCATCCGGCCAGAGCTTCGGGGCGCTCGGGGCCTACCTCGTCGGCGACGACGGGAGGGTGGGCTGGGCCGAGACCCGGAACATGATGGAAGGGATGGACGGGGGCCGGATCGACGCCGACGCCGTCGCGGCCGAGATGCGGGACGAGGCCGCCGCGAGCGGCGTGGCGAAGCCGGTCTACCACGTCGCCATCGCGTTCGACCCCGACGACCACCCGACCGAGGCCGAGGTCCGGGCGGCGGCCGACCGGACGCTTCAGGACCTCGGGCTAGAGGACCACCAGGCCCTCGTCGTCCGGCACACGGACCAGCCCCACACCCACGTCCACCTCATGGTCAACCGCGTGGGGCCGGACGGGAAGGCGTGGTCGACGTGGCGCGACCGCTACCGGCTCCGGGCCTCGATGGAGGCCCAGGAGAGAGAGCTCGGCGTCCGTTGGACAGGGCGGAACCGAGAGCTCGAACGGGAGCTCCCGAACGGAGCCCAGGGCGGGGCGTCTAGCACGAAGGGCTTCGCCGCGGAGGTCCGGGCCACAGCGTTCGGCGACCTCAAGGAGTCGCGGTCGTGGGGCGACCTCTACGACCGCCTGGCTGCGCACGGGCTCCGTGTGGAGCGGCGGGGGCAGGGTGCCGTCGTGACCGACGGGGAGCGGGAGACGAAGCTCTCGGCCGTCTCGCGGACGGTGAGTCGGGGGAGGCTGGAGGACCGGCTCGGGCCGCTCCGCGAGGCCGCGGACCGAGCGGGGTCTAGAGGGGCGCCCCGTCCTCGACCCGAAAGCCCACGCCGGAACACGGAGCGCCTGGCCGACCGTCCAGGCGGCCGACCGACCTCTCGTCGGGGTCGCCCCAGGACGCGCGCCACCGCCCGGCCGTCCCGCCAGCTTCGGGCTCGGCGTCACGCGCTAGGCCACGCGCCGCCCGGAAGCCGCAAGAGCGGAGTGACGCTCGGGTCTCCGAGGATGAAGCTGCTCCTCGCGTCGCGCCTTGTGAGGGGTGGCCTCACGGTGCTCGGGGCCGGGGGGCAGTCTGACACGGACGTCGAGCGCAAGCTCCCCCGCCTCGTGGGCCGCGCCGCCCGCTTGGCCGCGATGGCGTCGGCGTCGCGTGCCGGACGAACCGGCGTGGCCGGAGTTGGCCCAGGGGCACCGGCTCGACCATCGCTCGCTGAGCGAACCCTCGCACGGCGAGCCGTCCACCGCGACGTCCGGCCGGGCGGGCGGGTGGACCGGCTCGCCGCGCTCGTCGCTGAGCGGGAACGGGTCACTCGTCTGGAGGCACGGCACGCGCGCGCTGTCGGTGCCGTCACCAGGGCCAAAGCCCGCGCCTCCCGCTCGGCTCAGAGGGCGACGGCGCGGGCCGCACGAGCGAGCCAGGCGTTCTCGCAGGCCCTCGACCGCGTGTACGCGGACCCCGCCGCGGCGGGCGAGCGGTTCGTGGGCCTCGCCGCGCGTGAGGGACCCGACGTCGCGGCCCGGAAGATGGCCGAGCGGCCGGAGGCGTTCGGCGTCCTTCGGGAGACGGAGGCGAAACGCGCGCTGGGCTTGCTCCGGGGAAGGACGACGGAGCCCGCGCGGTCCCGCGCCGCCGAGGCCGCACGTGAAGGGGCGACATACGTCCGTGCGAACGGCGCTCACGAGAGGTCAGCGGAGACGTCCCGGTCCTCGCGGTCCCGCCAGGGCCAGGCGTCTGGCGACCCCGTGGCGCGAGCGTTGGACGCCCGACTCCGCCGAGTGGAGCGGTCGCTCACTGAACCCGGTGGGAAGCCGCTGGCGGGCCGTCGGCTACGCGATCTCGACGCCAGGATCGCCCGAGCCGCCGGACGGATCGGTCGGGTCCCCGGGGGACACCGCGTTGCCCGTGGCGCCTCTCGCGGAAGCCAGCGCGCCACCCAGGCGCTCGCCGCCCGAGTCGGGACCGTCGGCGTCCGCGCTGTCACGAGGATCGTCCGTGCGACGGGGCGCGGGCTCGGCCGGGAGTAGCGGTAGGGTCGGGATATCGGAGGCTTACGAGACGCTGATTGCCGAACGGGCTTCCGAACCCTGAAACGACGTCAGTCAAGCCCGTCCGATACAGCCGGTCTGAGACTCGTCGTTTGTGAGGACCCAGATCGGATCGACCTCGGGGTTGACGGCGTGCTACGCAGAATATATCGTACATCTGCGATAACCGATCACCATGCAGGCCAAGACCGACCTCTTCCCCCCCGACCTCGCCCGCCTCGCCGAGGCCGCCAAGGCGCTCGGCCACCCGGCCCGCCTCGCCATCCTCCAGACGCTCGCCGAGCGCGGGGCGTGCGTGTGCGGCGAGGTCGTCGACGAGCTCCCGCTCGCCCAGGCCACGGTCTCCCAGCACCTCAAGGCGCTGAAGGCGGCGGGCCTCGTCCGAGGCGAGGTCGACGGGCCGCGGTCGTGCTACTGCGTCGACGGGACGGCGCTCCGCGCGCTCGCCGACGGGCTCGGCGGCTTCCTCGCCCCCCTCCTCGACGCCCTGCCCCCCGACGACGATGCCGACTGCTGTTGACGCCGCGCTCGGGCCGCCGAACGGGGCGGCATCTCCCGTCGAGCGCCCGGCGGCGGACCGACCGAACGCCCAGCCCCCGGCCGCCTGGCGGGCCGCGCTCGCCGAAGGGCTCGGGACGTTCGCCCTCGTCTTCGCCGGGTGCGGGGCCGTCGTCGTGGACGCCCAGACGGGCGCGCTCGGCCACGTCGGCGTCGCGCTCACGTTCGGGCTCGTCGTCATGGCCGCGATCTACGCCGTGGGCGAGGTCTCGGGCGCCCACATCAACCCGGCCGTGACCGTCGCCTTCTGGGCCTCGGGCCGGTTCCCCGCCGCCCGCGTCGGGCCGTACGTCGCGGCGCAGGTCGCCGGCGCGGTCGTCGCGAGCGCGGTCGTCGCGGCCCTCTTCCCCGACTCGGCCACGCTCGGCCAGACGGCCCCGGCCGGGACGGCGCTCCAGAGCCTCGGGCTCGAGGCGGTCCTGACGTCCCTGCTCATGTTCGTCATCCTCGGCGTGGCCGTCGGCGCCAAAGAGGTGGGGCTCCTAGCGGGCGTCGCCATCGGGGGCGTCGTCGCCTTCGAGGCCATGATGGGCGGCCCGGTCTCGGGTGCGTCGATGAACCCGGCCCGCTCGATTGGCCCCGCGCTCGTCGGGCTCGCGACCGGCACCTCCGACCTCTCGTCGCTCTGGGTCTACCTCGTCGGCCCCACCGCCGGGGCGCTCCTCGCCGTCCCGGCCTACCGCGCCGTCTACGGCGACCGCGCGCCCTCCCCGTTCGCTCGCACCCTCTGATCCCATGACTCCCGACACGCTCCCACCCCAGACGCCTTCTGCCGACGCCCTCCGCCGGGCCGTCCGCGCGAAGTACGCCGCCGTCGCCCGTGGCGAGGCGCTCTCCTGCTGCGGCCCCGTCGAGGCGTGCGCCCCAGCCGAGGCCACCGAGGTCAACATGATCGGCGACGCCTACGACGGCGTCGACGGCTACGTCGAGGCGGCCGACCTCGGGCTCGGCTGCGGGCTCCCCGTCGAGCACGCCGGGCTGGCGCCGGGCCAGACGGTCCTCGACCTCGGCGCGGGCGCGGGTCTCGACGCCTTCGTGGCCCGCCGCGCCGTCGGCGAGGGCGGGACCGTGCTGGGCGTCGACTTCACGCCCGAGATGGTCGAGAAGGCCCGCCAGAACGCGGCGGCCCTCGGCTACGCGAACGTCCGCTTCGAGCACGGCGACATCGAGGCGCTCCCGTTCCCCGACGCGAGCGTGGACGTGGTCGTCTCGAACTGCGTGCTCAACCTGGTCCCCGACAAGGCCCGCGCCTTCGCCGAGGCGTTCCGCGTGCTCCGGCCGGGCGGCCACGTCTGCGTCTCCGACGTCGTCTCGCGCGGGGCGCTCCCGGACGCCGTCCGCGCCTCGGCCGAGTTCTACGCCGGGTGCGTGGCGGGCGCGCTCGACCGCGGGGCCTACCTCGGGATCGTCGCCGATGCGGGGTTCGAGGGCATCGAGGTCGTGGCCGAGCGGCCGATCGACCTGCCCACGGGGCTCCTCCCCGACGGCGCCGAGGCCCCGCTCCTGAGCGTGACCGTCCGGGCCACCCGCCCCGCCGCCGGGGCCGCCGCCGGGGCCGCCAGCGCGACGGGCGAGACCACGCTCCGCGTCTACGACCCGCCCCAGTGCTGCTCGACGGCCGTCTGCGGGCCGGACGTGGACCCGGCGCTCGTCCAGTTCGCCGCCGACCTCCGCGGCCTCGCGGCCTCGGGCGTCGCGGTCGAGCGGTTCAACCTGGCCCAGCAGCCCGAGGCGTTCGTCCGAGAGCCCGCCGTCGTGCAGGCCGTCAACGCCGTCGGGACGTCGGTGCTGCCGCTCCTCGTGGTCGACGGCCGCGTCGTCTCGCACGGGCGGTACCCGTCCCGTGACGAACTGGCGGCGCTCGTGCGTGAGGCGGGTCCGGAGCCGGCGTTCTCGCTCGAGGTCTTGGCCTCGACGTGCTGCGCCCCGGACTCAGGCTGCTGCTGACGGCCTCTCCGGACGACCCGCCCATCGAAGATCCCCTCCCCATGCTCTCGTTCGTCGCCGACCCCACGCCCACCCTCTTCTTCACCGGCAAGGGCGGCGTCGGCAAGACCTCGCTCGCGTGCGCCACGGCCGTCGCGCTCGCCGACGCCGGGCGCCGCGTGCTCCTGGTCTCGACCGACCCGGCCTCGAACCTCGCCGACGTGCTCGGCGCGCCCGTCGGCCCGTCCGTGGCCGAGGTCGCGACGGTCCCCGGCCTGAGCGCGCTCAACGTCGACCCCGAGGCCGCCGCCCACGGCTACCGCGAGCGCGTCGTGGGGCCGATGCGCGGCGTGCTCCCCGACGAGGCCGTCGCGCGCATCGAGGAGGGCCTCTCGGGCGCGTGCACGACCGAGATCGCGGCGTTCGACCGGTTCGCGGCCATGCTCGCGGGCGAGGGCGAGGCGGTCGGCGTGGACGTCGTCGTCTTCGACACGGCGCCGACCGGCCACACGCTCCGCCTCCTCGAACTCCCGGCCGCCTGGAGCGGGTTCATCGACGACAACCCCGGGGGCGCCTCGTGCCTCGGCCCGTCGTCCGGGCTCGAGACCCAGCGCGAGCGGTACCAGGCGGCGGCCGAGGCGCTCCGCGACCCGGCGCGGACGACGCTCGTGCTCGTGGCCCGGCCCGAGCCGTCGGCGCTCGCCGAGGCCGCGCGCTCGGCCGCCGAGCTATCGGCGATCGGCGTGGCGAGCCAGCGGCTCGTCGTCAACGGGCTGTTCCGGGCGACGGACCCGTCCGACCCGCTCGCGGCGCCGATGGAGCGCCAGGCGGAGGCGGCGCTCACGGCGATGCCCGAGGCCCTCGCCGCGCTCCCCACCGAGTCCGTCGCGCTCCGACCGCACAACCTCGTCGGGCTGGGCGCGCTCCGCGACCTGGTCGCCGACCACCAAGCGCACGAGACGCTGCCCGAGGCCCCGGTAGTCACGCCCCTCCCCGATGCCGCGGCCGACCTCGCCGGGCTCGTGGACGAGGTCGAGGCCGACGGCAAGGGCCTGGTGCTCGTGATGGGCAAGGGCGGCGTCGGCAAGACGACCGTCGCCGCGGCCGTGGCCGCCGAGATGGCCGCGCGCGGGCACGACGTCCACCTGACGACGACCGACCCGGCCGCCCACCTCGACGACGTCCTCGGCGACGACGTGCCGGGCACGCTTGCCGTGACGCGCATCGACCCGCGCGAGGAGACGCGGCGCTACACCGAGCGCGTGCTCCGGACGAAGGGCGCAGACCTCGACGGCGACGCCCGGCGGCTCCTGGAGGAGGACCTCCGGAGCCCGTGCACCGAGGAGGTCGCCGTCTTCCACGCCTTCAGTCGGGCCGTGGGCTCGGCCGCGCGCGGCTTCGTGGTGATGGACACGGCCCCGACCGGCCACACGCTCCTCCTGCTCGACACGGCCGGGAGCTACCACCGCGAGGTCCTGCGCTCGACGTCGCTCGACCCCGACCGCGTGACGACGCCGCTCATGCGGCTCCAGGACCCCGCGTTCACGCGCGTGCTCGTCGTCACGCTCGCCGAGACGACGCCGGTCCGCGAGGCCGCGGCCCTCCAGGCCGACCTCCGGCGGGCCGGCGTCGAGCCGTCCGCGTGGGTCGTCAACCGCTCGCTGGCCGCGGCGCGCCCGACGGACCCGCTTCTGGCGGCCCGCGCCGCCGCTGAGGTCCCCGAGGTCGAGGCCGTCGCCGAGCGCCACGCGCCCACGGACCCGGACGGCGTCCCGCGCCTGGCCGTCCTCCCGTACACGCCCGAGCCGCCCGTCGGGGCCGCCCGCCTCCGCGCGCTCGCCCGGAGGGCCGTTGCTCAGGGCGCTGTGGCCCAGGGCGCTGTGGCCCAGGGCGCTGTCGCCGAGCCCGCCTGACTCCGATGCCCCACGCCGATCTAGACGTCCGTCCGACGGCCCGGATCACGTGCCCCGCGTGCGGGGCGACGACCGAGGCCGCGATGCCGACCGACGCCTGCCAGTTCTTCCGGGACTGCCCGGCCTGCGGGGCCGTCGTGAGGCCCCTCGACGGCGACTGCTGCGTGTTCTGCTCCTACGCCGACGCCCCGTGCCCGCCCGTGGCCGCGTCCGGCGGCCCGTGCTGCTCCTGATCCCCCTCTCCCAGGTCCCTCCCTCCCCCAGACCCATGCCCACGACCCTCGCCGTCTTCTCCGACGTCCACGCCAACCTCCCCGCCCTCGAGGCCGTCCTCCGCGACGTCGACGCCCGCCTCGGCCGGGGCGAGGCCGACGCCGTCTACTGCCTCGGCGACCTCGTCGGCTACGCGACGTGGCCGAACGAGGTCGTCGCCTCGGTCCAGGAGCGGGGCATCCCGACGATCGCCGGGAACTACGACGAGGGCGTCGGCCTCGGCTCCGACGACTGCGGCTGCGCCTACGTCACCGACGAGGACAAGGCGCGCGGGGCCGAGTCCATCGCCTACACGAACGGGGCCGTCACCGAGGCGACCCGGCGCTACCTCCGGGGCCTCCCGCGCCACCTCCGCGTGACGCTCGCCGCCCCGCGCGACCGGAAGGCCGAGCCGGTCGAGGTCCTCATGGTCCACGGCAGCCCGCGCCGGATCAACGAGTACCTCTTCGAGGACCGGCCCGACGACCTCCTCCTCAAGCGGATGGCCGAGGCCGGGGCCGACGTCATGCTCTTCGGCCACACCCACAAGCCCTACCACAAGGCGCTTCCAGCGGAGACCGAGGCGGGCGAGACCGTCTACCGTCACGCGGTCAACACGGGCTCCGTCGGCAAGCCGAAGGACGGGGACCCCCGGGCGTGCTACGTGCTCCTGACCGTCGACCCCGAGCAGCCGACGTCGGACCCGGCGTACTGCCAGGTCGAGTTCGTCCGGGTCGAGTACGACGTCGAGGAGGCCGCTCGGGCCGTCGAGGCCAGCCCGCTCCCCGACGCCTTCGCCCGGATGCTCCGCGACGCGCACTGACCCCGTCGCCCCGTGCGTACGCCGCTCTTCTACGTCGTCGCCGCCCTCTGCGAGATCGCCGGCTGCTTCGCCTTCTGGGCGTGGTGGCGGCTCGGGCGGCCCGCCCTCTGGCTCGCCCCGGGGCTCGCGGCCCTCGCCCTCTTCGCGTGGGCCCTCGCCCAGGTCGAGAGCGCCGAGGCGGGCCGGGCCTTCGCCGCGTACGGCGGCGTCTACATCGCGGCCTCCCTCGGGTGGCTCTGGGCCGTCGAGGGCGTCCGACCGGACCGGTGGGACGCGCTGGGGGCGGGGCTCTGCCTCCTCGGCGCGGCCGTGATCCTCCTCGCGCCCCGCCCCCCGGGTCCGTAAGCGCGGACCGCGGCGCCGACGCGCGGCGCCGACGCGCGGAGCCGGACGCCACGGCCCGACGGCGAGGTCCGCCCCGGTAGGCCAGCCGGATCGGGAGCCGGGCGCATGGGGTGAACTCCCCGCGTGTGAAGGTCCCTGCACTAAGGTTCAGGGCCTACCCTGACGTCGCCCCCCTCTCCCATGGCCCTCACCCGCTCCGCCCTCGCCCGCGCCGCCGACGTCGCCCCGTCGGCCGTCCGCTACTACGAGCGGGCCGGGGTCCTCCCCGAGCCCGCCCGGACGGCCAAGGGGTACCGGGTCTACGGGCCCGCCGACGTCGAGCGGCTCCGGTTCGTCCGGCGCGCCCAGGAGCTCGGGTTCTCGCTCGGCGAGATCACGGGGCTCCTCGCGCTCGCGGTCTCCGAGGACGACCCGTGCGACGACGTCCGGACCCGGGCCGAGGCCCACCGGGCCGACGTCGCCGACAAGATCCGCGACCTCGAGCGGATCCGCGACACCCTCGACGGGCTCGTCGCGGCGTGCCGCGACCACGCCCCGACCGACCCCTGCCCCATCCTCGACGCCCTCCGCCACGATGACGACACCGCCTCCTGACCCCGCCGCCGACCGGGGCACACGCGACCGGGGTGCCCGCTGGGGCGTGGCCGCCGCGATCGGCGCGGCCGTCGCCGCGAGCGCCTGCTGTACCGTCCCGCTCCTCCTCGTGTCCCTCGGCGTCGGCGGCGCGTGGGTCGGCTCGCTCACCGCCTTCGAGCCCTACCGGCCGCTCTTCATCGCCGTCGCCATGGGCGCGCTGGGCTTCGTGGCTTGGCGCGAGTGGCGTGCCTCCCGACTCACGGGTACCGACTGCGACTGCGAGGAGGATGCCGTTCAGCCTCGCACGCGCCGCGTCATCCTCGGCGTGGGCGCGCTCGCGGCCGTGCTCCTCCTTGCCTCGCCGTGGCTCGTCCGCGCGGCGAGCGGCCCGCCGGCCTCGACCGTGCTCTCCGCGGACGCTCCGCTCGCGACGGCCCGCGTCACGCTCGCCGTCGAGGGCATGTCGTGCGCCTCGTGCGACGTGACCGTGGAGCGGGCGCTCCTGAGCGTCGACGGCGTCGACGCGGCCGAGGTCTCGTTCGAGCCGCCCCGCGCCGTCGTCTCGTTCGACCCCACCCGGGCCACGGTCGCCGACCTCATGGAGGCCACGGCGGCCGCGGGCTACCCCACGACGCCCGCTACCGATGCCTGACGCGCCGACGCCCGGGACCCTGACCCTCACCGTCGGCGGGATGACCTGCGCCGGGTGCGCCCGCCACGTCACCGAGGCGCTCGAGGCGGTCCCCGGCGTGGCCTCGGCCGACGTCCCCGGCTGGGAGTCCGGCCGGGCCGACGTCGCGCTCGCCGACGACGCGCCCGCCCGGCCCGGCGACCTCGTGGCCGCCGTCGAGGCCGCGGGCTACCGCGCCGCGCTCGACGACGACGCACCGACCGGGGCGCCCCCCGCCTCGGGGCCCGCGACCGGGTACGGCGCCCCGCCCGACGCGCCGCCCGCCCCGTCCGGCGACGGCGCGCCCTCGCCCCGCCCGCCCGCCGAACCGGGCCCGCTCCCCGAGAGGGCTTACGACCTCGTCGTGATTGGGGGCGGCTCGGCCGCCTTCGCCGCCGCGCTCAAGACGTCGGAGCTGGGAGGCCGCGCCGCGATCGTGAACGACGGGCTCCCCATCGGCGGGACGTGCGTGAACGTCGGCTGCGTCCCCTCGAAGGCGACGATCCGCGCGGCCGAGGCCGTCCACCGCGCCCAGCGAGACGCCTTCGACGGCGTCGAGACCTCGGGCCGCGTCGCTGACTTCGGCGCCGTGCTCGCCCAGGTCCGCGCGCTCGTCGCCGACCTCCGCCAGTCGAAGTACGTCGACGTCGCGGGGGCCGACGACGCCGTCGACCTCGTCGCCGGCCGCGCTCGGCTGGCGGGGCGCGAGGGCGGCCCCCTCGCGGGCGACGGCCTCCACACGGTCGAGGTCGAGGGCCGCCCCGCGCTCCGCGCTCGGGCCGTCCTCGTTGCGACTGGCGCCCGGACGTTCGTCCCCGGCGTCCCCGGCCTCGCGGGCGCCGGGTACCTCACGAACGACACGCTCTGGGACCTCGCCGAGGCCCCCGACCACCTCGTCGTGCTCGGCGGCGGCTACGTGGCCGTCGAGGCGGCCCAGGCGTTCGCCCGGCTCGGCGTGCCGGTCACGCTCCTCCAACGGTCCGGCCGCATCCTCCCCGCCGAGGACGCCGCGCTCACCGACCCGCTCACCGCCTTCCTCCGGGCCGACGGCGTCGACGTCCGCACCGGCGTCGCCCTCCGGTCCGTCCGGCGCGAGGGGGCCGAGACCGTCGTCGAGATCGAGGTCGACGGCCGCACCGAGACGGTCCGCGGCTCGCACCTCCTCCTCGCGACCGGCCGCCGCGGCAACACCGACGGCCTCGGCCTGGAGGCCCTCGGCGTCATGCCTGACGACCGCGGGTTCCTCCCCGTCGACGCCTCGCTCCGCACCACGGTCGAGGGCGTGTTCGGGGCCGGCGACGTCCTCGGCGATAAGATGTTCGTCTACACCGCGGCGCACGAGGGCGCGCTCGCGGCCCGGAACGCCTCCCAGGGCCTCTCCGCCGAGGCCGACTACACGGCGCTCCCCTGGGTCGTCTTCACCGACCCCCAGCTCGCCGGCGTCGGCCTCGACCTCGCTCAGGCCCAGGCGGCGGGCCACGACGCCGAGGCCACGACGCTCGCGATGGAGCACGTCCCCCGCGCGCTCGCCGCCCGCGACACGCGGGGGCACCTCACGCTCGTCCGTGACCGCGAGACCGACCGGCTCCTCGGCGCCCGGGTCCTGGCGCCCGAGGGTGCCGAGCTCCTCATGGAGGTGGCCCTCGCCATCCGGCACGGGATCACGACGGAGCAGATCGCCGATGCCTTCCACCCCTACCTCACGCTGTCCGAGGCTGTCAAACTTGCGGCCATCACGTTCCAGAAGGACATCGAGACTCTCTCCTGCTGCGCGGCTTGACCCAACCGCTGTGAACCACCCGCGAAGGGTGCCGGTAGGGTTGCGTCGACTTGTACAACGCGGTACGTTTGGTCTGTGGCTCAATCGTCATCCGACTCCTGCGACGTCCGCTGCGTTCACCCCGACGCCGTGGCCGCCGCCCGCGCCGCGCTGGCGGACCGCGCCGAGCGCCTCGACGCCGCCCGCGCCCTCTTCGCCGCGCTCGGCGACCCGACCCGGCTCCGGCTCCTCGCCGCGCTCCAGGTCGGCCCGCTCTGCACGTGCGACCTCGCCGCGACCATCGGCGTGACCGAGTCGGCCGTGAGCCACCAACTCCGCGGCCTCCGCGCGCTCCGGCTCGTCGCGAGCGACCGCGACGGGAAGGTGGTCTACCACCGGCTCGACGACGACCACGTCGCCGCGCTCCTGAGCGTGGCCGCCGAGCACGTCGCCGAGGTGGCCGTTGAGGATGAAACGCGACCGGCCGATACGACGTTGGCCCCCGCCGCATGACCACGCTCCGCCGCCTCCTGCCCCCGCTCGCCGCGCTCCTCGCGGTCCTCGTCGTCGTGCAGACGACGGACCTCGTCGCGTGCGCCGACGAGGCGGTCGCAACTGAGCACGAAGAGACGCACACGGACGCGCTCGCGAGTGGCGGCCACCCCGTCCCCGCGCCCGGAGACAGCCACAACGACGAGCACGAGCACGAGGAGGGCACCTTCGCCGACTGCCTCTGCCACGTCGTCTTCGCGCCGACCGGCATCGTCCCGGATGCTGGTGTCCGCCCGGCATCGGCGCCCGCGGCGTACGTCTACGTCGGCGCCGCCCCGCCCGAGGTCGAGCCGCTGGGGCTCGACCACGTCCCCCTCGCCTGAGGACCGTCCGCACGCCTGACTAGGTCCGCGCTCGCGCCGGGGCTCCCCGCCTCGGTGACGTAGAGCGCCGACCCGTGTGGACCGCCACGTCTGTTGGAGACGTGGCCCGAACCCGCCCCGCCCGCCGCTGGCGGACGCACTCGCCGTGCGTCGCTCGGCTGGCGGGACCCCGTCCCCCCCGGTTCTCGGTCCCCCATGTTCGATCGCATCGTCGCGTTCTCGCTCCGCCAGCGCGTCCTCATCCTCTTCGCTACCGTCGGCCTCGTCGCCGCCGGCCTCTACGCCGCCACCAGGCTCCCGGTCGACGCCGTCCCCGACGTCACCAACAACCAGGTCCAGGTCCTCACGCAGGCCCCGGCCCTCAGCCCGCTCGAGGTCGAGCGGTTCGTGACGGTCCCCGTCGAGCTCGCGCTCAAGTCGCTCCCCGACCTCGTCGAGCTCCGGTCGCTCTCGCGCCAGGGGATCTCCGTCGTCACCGTCGTCTTCGAGGACGGCGTCGACACCTACTTCGCCCGCCAGCTCATCCTCGAGCAGCTCCGGGGCATCGAGTCCGAGCTGCCCCCGGGCACCGAGACGCCCGAGCTCGGGCCGGTCTCGACCGGCCTCGGCGAGGTGTTCCGGGACACGCTCCGCGACACCACCGGGCGGTACTCCCCGATGGAGCTCCGGACGATCCAGGACTGGATCGTGCGCCGCCAGCTCCTCGGGGTCCCCGGCCTCGCCGAGGTCAACTCCATCGGCGGCTACCTC
>CAXRFJ010000659.1:0-13656 GCA_964229475.1 Rubrivirga sp. | reverse complement strand
AGAGGAGGTCGGCGTCGAGCGCCGGGACCTCGAGCCAGATCTTCCCCGCGCCGGCGTCCCACCAGACCGGCCACCGCCCGTCGTGGCGCTGGAGTCCCGCCGTCTTGGCCTCAATGGTCGGGAGGCCGCCCGACGCACTCGGCGGGGCGCCCGGGGCGGGCGCGGTCGGGGCGGTGGCGGTGCAGCCGGCGAGGGCGGCCAGCAGGGCGAGGGCGACGGGGCGGAGCATGGCGGCACGGGGTGACGCCCGAAGCTAGCCGGCCCGGCCCGCCTCGGCGCCGAGGTGGAGGAGGGGGCGCTCCGAGAGCTTTTCGACCGGCGTTCGCGCCTGGGCCGGCGCGGACCGCGATCTTGCGCGCTCCCCTCGCATCCGCGCCCGCCCGGGCACACGCATGGCCGACCTCGACACGATCGTCTCCCTCTCGAAGCGCCGCGGCTTCCTGTTCCCGTCGTCCGAGATCTACGGCGGGCTCGGCGCCGTCTACGACTACGGCCCGCTCGGCGTCGAGCTCAAGCGGAACGTCCGCGAGCGGTGGTGGAACGCGATGGTCCGCGAGCACGACAACGTCGTCGGCATCGACGCGGCGATCCTCATGCACCCGACCGTCTGGAAGGCGTCGGGCCACGTCGACGCCTTCGCCGACCCGCTCATCGACGACAAGGCCTCGAAGCGCCGCTACCGCGCCGACCAGCTCATCGAGGGCCACATCGCCAAGCTCGAGAAGAAGGGGAAGGCCGACGAGGCCGCGGCGCTCCAGGCCCGCTTCGTCGAGGCCCTCCACGCCGAGAACATGCCGGCCGCGCTGGGCCAGATCATCCAGGACGAGGAGATCCGCAGCCCCGACTCCGGCGCGTTCGACTGGACGGAGGTCCGCCAGTTCAACCTCATGTTCGAGACGGCCACGGGCGCCGTCGCCGAGGAGGCCAACACGATCTACCTCCGCCCGGAGACGGCCCAGGGCATCTTCGTCCACTTCAAGGACGTCGCCGAGACGGCCCGCCAGCAGGTCCCGTTCGGGATCGCGCAGATCGGCAAGGCCTTCCGGAATGAGATCGTCGCGCGCCAGTTCATCTTCCGGATGCGCGAGTTCGAGCAGATGGAGATGCAGTACTTCGTCGCGCCGGGCACCCAGATGGAGGCCTACGAGGCGTGGGCCGAGAAGCGGATGCAGTGGCACGCCGACAACGGCATCCGGCCCGAGAAGCTGCGCTGGCACGACCACGAGAAGCTGGCCCACTACGCCGACGCGGCCAAGGACGTCCAGTACGAGTTCCCGTTCGGCTGGAACGAGATCGAGGGGATCCACAGCCGCACGGACTACGACCTCAGCCGGCACCAGGAGTACTCGGGCAAGAAGCTGGAGTACTTCGACCAGGCCAGCCGCGAGCGCTACATCCCGTACGTCGTCGAGACGTCGGTCGGGCTCGACCGGACGATCCTGATGACGCTCTGCGACGCCTACCGCGAGGAGGAGGTCGACGGGGAGACGCGGACGGTCCTCAAGTTCCACCCGGCGCTGGCGCCGTTCACGGCCGCCGTGTTCCCGCTCGTCAAGAAGGACGGGATGCCGGAGATGGCCCACGCCGTCGAGGCCGACCTCCGCAAGCAGTTCAACGTGATGTACGACGAGAGCGGGGCCGTCGGGCGCCGCTACCGCCGGCAGGACGAGATCGGCACGCCGTTCTGCATCACGGTCGACGGCGACTCGACCGGCGACGGGACGGTCACGATCCGCGACCGGGACTCGATGGAGCAGGACCGGATCCCGGCCGAGAACGTCCGCCGCTACATCGAGGACCGCGTCGAGGGCTGGGCGCCGCAGCCGTAGCCCGGCCCCGCCTGCCGGGCGGCGCCGGCTCCGCCCGCCGCGGGGCCGAGGCGGGGCGGGTGACGCCCACCTGTCAGGCCCCGGGCCGTTCCTGATCGGGCACTCCCGTCGCTCCGATGCTCAAGTCGATCGTGTCCGTCGTGTCCGGCTACCTCGCCTGGACGGTCCTCTTTCTGGGCGGGGGCGCCGTGCTCCGCGCCGCCTTCGCCGCCGCCCACGCGGCGGACGGCCGCGTCGACGCGACGGGCGTGCTGCTGCTCTACCTCGCGCTGAGCGTCCTCGCCTCGGCCGTGGCCGGTGCCGTGACGGCCCGCCTCGCCCCCCGGCGGGCGATGGCCCACGTCGGCGTCCTCGCGGCGCTCCTGCTGGCGACGGGCCTGCCCGTCCAGGTCAGCGTGTGGGAGACGCTGCCGGTGTGGTACCACGTCCTGTTCCTCGCCGCGCTGGTGCCCGTGACGTGGCTCGGCGGGCGCGGCCAGCGCCGCGCCGCGCTCGGCTGACACGGCCGGCCGCGCCGGCGGGCAATGACGGCGCGTCCGGGACGTCCTGGGAGGGAGCCCGCCCCCGTCGCATGCGCGCCCTTCGGTTTCTCCCGGTCGTCCTGCTCGTGCTCGTTGGCCCGGCCGGGGCCCAGCCCCTCGCGCTCACGAACGTCACCGTCGTGGACGTGGCGGCGGGGACCGAGCGGGCCGGCATGACGGTGCTCGTCGACGGCGGCGACATCGTGGCCGTCGGCCCGGCCGGCCGGGTCGCGGTCCCGGCCTCGGCGGTCCGGTACGACGGGGCCGGCGGCTACGTCATCCCCGGCCTCTGGGACGCGCACGTCCACGCGCTCTGGGACGCCGCCGTGGCCGACGCGTTTCTGCCCCGGTTCGTGGCCTACGGCGTGACCGGCATCCGCGACATGGGCGGGACGCTCGAGGTCCTCCACGACGTCCGCCGGCGCCGCGCGGCCGGCGCCCTCGTCGCCCCCCGGATCCTGGCCGCTGGCCTCGTCCTCGACGGCCCCGAGCCCGTCGACCCCTCGATCTCGGTGGCCGTCGGCTCGCCCGCCGAGGCCCGCCGCGCCGTCGACTCGCTGGCGGCGGCCGGCGCCGACGTCGTCAAGGTGTACACGCTCCTCCCGGCCGCGGCGTTCGAGGCCGTGGTGGAGCGCGCGCGCGTCCACGGGCTCCCGGTCGTCGGCCACGTCCCGGCCGAGGTGGCGCCCGCGGAGGCCGCTCGCGCCGGGATGCGGACCGTCGAGCACATGCGGGCCGAGCTGGGCGGCTACTGCTCCCGCGCCGACCCGGCCCCCTGCGCCGCGCTCTTCGCCACGTTCCGCCGGCACGCGACGTGGCAGACGCCGACGCTCGTGGTCCGCCACCACGCCCGGGCCTACACCGACGACCCCGACGCCGCGAGCGACCCCGAGCTCGGCCAGCTCCCGGCCGTAGTCCGCGCGTACTGGCGGTCAGACCAGGCGGCGAAGCTCGACGGGCGGACGACGGCCGACTGGGCCCGGCTCCGCGCCGAGCACGACGACGAGCGGTGGCTGGCGGGCCGCCTCCACGCGGCCGGCGTCCCGGTCCTCGCCGGCACCGACGCCGGCGTGACGTTCGTGTACCCCGGCCGGTCGCTCCACGAAGAGCTGGCGATGCTCGTCGAGGTCGGACTCACGCCGGCCGAGGCGCTCCGCGCCGCGACGCTGGGGCCCGCGGAGGCGTTCGGACTGGCGGCGTCGGTGGGGACCGTCGAGCCCGGGAAGCGGGCCGACCTCGTGGTGCTCGCGGCGAGCCCGCTCGCCGACATCCGCAACACGCGCCGGATCCGGGCCGTGGTCGCGGGCGGGGCGCTCCTCGACCGGGCCCGCCTCGACGCGCTCCTCGCCGCGGCCCCGGACTGAGGCCGCCGCCTTTGCGGAACCTTCGCCCCCCTGGCGCCGCCCGTTCACCGGGGCACCGGGGGGGCGTCGCTAGCTTCCGAGACATCCCTCCCGACCCGTACACGATGGAAACCGTCACGCCCGCCGGCACCACGACCGGCGAAGTCCTCCAGGTCATCGGCCCGGTCGTCGACTGCGAGTTCCCCGCCGACGCCGTCCCCGAGATCTACGACGCCCTCGAGATCGACCGCGGCGACGACCCCACGCTCGTCCTCGAGGTCCAGCAGCACCTCGGCGAGAACCGCGTGCGGACCATCTCGATGGACTCGACCGACGGCCTCACGCGCGGCACGGCCGTCGTGAACACGGGCCGGCCGATCTCGATGCCGGTCGGCGAGGAGGTCCGCGGCCGCCTGTTCAACGTGGTCGGCGAGGCCATCGACGGGCTCCCGCAGCCGACGGTGACGGACTCCCGCCCGATCCACGCCGACCCGCCGAGCTACGACCAGCTCGCGACGTCGGTCGAGGTGCTCGAGACGGGCATCAAGGTCATCGACCTCATCCAGCCCTACGCCCGAGGCGGCAAGATCGGCCTGTTCGGCGGCGCCGGCGTCGGCAAGACGGTCCTCATCCAGGAGCTCATCAACAACATCGCCAAGGGCCACGACGGGTTCTCCGTCTTCGCCGGCGTCGGGGAGCGGACGCGTGAGGGCAACGACCTCATGCGCGAGATGCTCGAGTCGGGCATCATGAAGTACGGCGAGGCCTTCATGCACTCGATGGAGGAGGGCGGCTGGGACCTCTCGAAGGTCGACATGGAGCTCCTCAAGGAGAGCCAGGCCTCCTTCGTGTTCGGCCAGATGAACGAGCCCCCGGGCGCCCGCGCCCGCGTGGCCCTGAGCGGCCTCACGCTCGCCGAGTACTTCCGCGACCTCGGCGGCTCGGACATCCTGTTCTTCGTCGACAACATCTTCCGGTTCACGCAGGCCGGCTCGGAGGTCTCGGCCCTCCTCGGCCGGATGCCCTCGGCCGTCGGCTACCAGCCGACGCTCGCGACCGAGATGGGCACGATGCAGGAGCGGATCACGTCGACCAAGAACGGCGCCATCACGTCGGTCCAGGCCGTCTACGTCCCGGCGGACGACCTCACGGACCCGGCCCCGGCCACGACGTTCGCCCACCTCGACGCCACGACGGTCCTCTCGCGCGCCATCGCGTCGCTCGGCATCTACCCGGCCATCGACCCGCTCGACTCGTCGAGCCGGATCCTGACCGAGGAGGTCGTCGGCGAGGAGCACTACCGCGTGGCCCAGGACACGATGGAGCTGCTCCAGCGCGACAAGGAGCTCCAGGACATCATCGCGATCCTCGGCCTCGACGAGCTGTCCGACGAGGACAAGCAGGTCGTCAACCGGGCCCGGCGCGTCCAGCGGTTCATGTCGCAGCCGTTCTTCGTGGCCGAGCAGTTCACCGGCACGCCCGGCAAGTACGTCAAGGTCGACGACACCGTCCGCGGCTTCAAGATGATCCTCGACGGCGAGCTCGACCACCTGCCCGAGGGCGCCTTCCTCTACAAGGGCGGCATCGAGGAGGTGATCGAGGCCGGCGAGAAGATGCTCGCGGAGGCGTAGCGCTGCGCGCTGGCAAGGGGCATGGGGAAAGAGGCATGAGGCCTTCTTCTTCCGCCCCTTGCCTCCTGCCCTATCCCCCTTGCCCTAAAGATGGCTGACTCCCTGCTCGTCGAGATCGTCTCCCCGGACCGCGCGGCCTACCGCGGCGAGGCCCGGGCCTTCCGCGCCCCCGGCGTCGAGGGCTCGTTCGAGGTCCTCCGCGGCCACGCCCCGCTGCTCGCCGCGACCCAGGTCGGCGTGGTGACGGTCACCACGCTCCAGGGTGAGCGCGTCTCGTTCGCCACGTCGGGCGGGTTCGTCGAGGTCCTCGACGACCACGTCATCATGCTGGCGGAGACGGCCGAGCCGGCCGGCGAGATCGACGTCGAGCGCGCGAAGGCCGCGGAGGAGCGCGCCGCCGAGCGGCTCGCGGCGGCCTCGACGCCCGAGGAGCGCGCCGAGCTCGAGGCCGAGCGCGACCGCGCCCGGAACCGGCTCCGCACCGCGATGGGCCAGGTCTGACGGACCGAGGGCTAACGGCGGGAGCCTTCACGCAGGGTTCTTGCTGCGCCCCCGGCGTCGGCGTACCTTGGCACTCCGACACCGGCCGACACACCGGCCACCGAATCGGGTTGAGCACGCCCAGCCCCGCCCTCCAGGGCGAGCTCCCCGACCGAGCGTCCGACGGGTTTCCGTCGGGCGCTCTCTTTTTGGGCCTGCCGCGGCCCGGCGCCGACCGCCTCGGGAGCGCCGCCGAGGCGGCCGCCTCAGCGCTCGAACACGAGCCGCGTGCCGGCGGCGAGGAGCGGGACGTCGATGCCGACCGAGCCGCCGCCGCGCGGGATGACCTTGGCGTCGACGGCCCGGACGAGGTACGTCATCCGGTCGCCGTCGAGGCTCTCGATCCGGCCGTAGAGGTCGACGTAGACCGTCCCCTGGGCCGTCGCCATCGACCACAGCTTGAGGTCGAAGCCCTGCGGGTCGTCGGGGTCGAGCGAGTAGTCGCTGCCGAACGGGCCGCGCATCTCGGGGACCTGCGCGTTCCCGGTCGGCAGGACGCCGTAGCCGCTCCGGTCCACGAAGCCCTCGGCGATCTCCCACCGCCCCGTCGCGGCCTCGCCGTTCCGCGACACGAGGCGCCAGTCGCCGGGCAGGTCGCAGCCGACGGCGTCGTAGAGGCAGGGGCCGGACAGGAGGTCGCAGCCGCCGAGCGCGAGGGCGAGGAGCAGGAGGGCGGGCCGGGTCATCGGGTGAGGGTCCAGAGCGTGCGGATCGCGTCGGCCCCGTCGAAGGCGTAGAAGGCCCAGACCTGGCGGCTGGCCGTGTCCTCCTCGATGGTCGCGACGCGGTCCTGGAGGATGGAGCCGTTGTCGCCCACGAAGATGAGGCGGCGCGCGTCGCCGTCGGTCGTGATCACGTCGCAGTTGCGGCTCGAGGCGGGGTCGGTCGGGTCGAACTGGACGGCGATCCGGTCGGCGTCGCCGGCGTTCGTGAGCTCGATCCGGTTGCACCGGATCCGGCGCCCGATCTCGTAGGCGTCGGTCCGCGCCGTGCCCTCGGGTGTCACCGAGCCGTTCGGGGCGATCCGCTCGGTCGTGACCGTGCGGGTCCAGGTCCCGTCGAGCCGCTCCATGAGCGCGGCGGCCCCGGAGTCGGTGCCGTTGATGGTGTCGCAGCCGGCGAGCGCCAGCGACGCGAGAAGGGCGAGGGGGAGGAGCGCGCGCATGGGCCTAGAGGATGCGGACCTCGACGCCGACCTGGAGCCGCGGGCCGACGTAGTCGCGGTCCGAGACGGCGGCGCCGTCGTCGATGAGGGCGGGGTCGGCGAGGTAGCGGTCGAAGTCGCGCGGGAGGTAGTGCGTGCCGCCCGCGCTCGCGTCGAAGTCCTGGACCGGGAGCCGGTCCTCGACCATCTCGACCGGGACGACGAGGCGGACCGGCACGAACACGCGGTCGCCGAGCGCCAGGCCGGCCAGCACGCCGGCCTCGAAGTACGTCGACGACGCCGTGTACACGCCGTTGAAGACGAACTCCGAGCCGAGGCTCTCCGACCCGTCGGGGTACGTCGTCGCGACCTCGACGCGGACGCCGCGGAACATCCCCCCGAACGAGCCGCCGAGGACGACCGGCCCGAGCTGGCCGGTCACGTCGAGCGTGGCAACGTGGTCGAGCGTCCGCGCCCGGACGCGGTTGCCGCGGCCGTTGGAGAACGACGACGCCTCGTCGGACGTCGCGCGGCCGACCTGGTAGGCGAACCCGACGCCGAGGCCGCCGCCGCCGAGCCGGACTGTGGCCCCGGCCGCCGGGTGGGTCCGCTCGCCCGGGAGGAAGTCGACGGGCGCCCCGAGCGCGTCGGCGAACGCGTCGCTGTAGGTCTCGCCGAGGAGCGCGAGGCGGTCGCCGTCGAACTGCGTGCGCGAGAGCGCGCCGGTGAGGTAGAGGCCCGACGGCTGCGCCGAGGCGGCGCAGGCGACGAGGCCGGCGAGGAGCAGGAGGCGCATGGGGGCGGGGGCGGACGCGGCGAATCTCGGCGGCCCGCCGCCGGCCGCGCGTCCCCTCTGCCGGGGAGGCGCCCGGTGGGAGAGAGCGGGCGCGCGCGCTACCTTGCGGCGTCCCCCCCGACCCGGCCCGTGGCCCTCTCCTACACGCTCCGCGAAGGGCTCGCCGGCTTCCGGCGCGCCAAGCTGGCCGCGGCGACGAGCGTCGTCGCGCTGGCCATCGCCCTCGTCCTCATCGGCCTGTTCGCCCTGCTCGGGTGGCAGGGCCAGCAGGTCGCCGAGCTGCTCCGCCAGCGGGCGTCCGAGGTCGAGATCTTCCTCGACGACGACGCCACGCCCGAGGCGTCGGCCCGCGTGGGCGACCGGCTCCGGAGCGTGGCCGGCGTCGACTCGGTCCGCTACGTCTCGCACGAGGAGGCCGCCGAGATCTTCCGCGAGGCGTTCGGCGAGGAGGCCGATCTCTACGACGACGCCCAGTTCCTCCCGGCCAGCTACCGCGTCCGCCTCGGCGGCGACGCGGCCTCGCCCGACTCGCTCGAGGCGTTCGCCGAGGTCGTCGCGGGGTGGACGGCCGTCGACGACGTGGCCTACGACCGGGCCTCCGTCGAGGCCGTCGAGCGCAACGTCCGGACGTTCTCGAGCATCGGGCTGGCGGTCGCGCTGCTCGTGGTCGTCGCCGCGCTCCTGCTCGTCGGCAACACGGTCCGCCTGTCGATCTACGCGCGGCGGATGCTGATCCGGACGATGAAGCTGGTCGGCGCGACGAACGCGTTCATCCGGCGGCCCTTCCTCATCGAGGGCGTGATCCAGGGCGTGGTGGCCGGCGTCGTGGCCGGGATCGTGCTGTGGGGGCTCTACGGGCTGTTCCTCGGGTTCGTCCGCTCGGCCGACGCCAGCCGCGCCGTCGTCGGGTGGCCGGGCGGGACGCCGCTCCTGGTGATCCTCGCCCTCATCGGCCTCGGGTTCGTGCTGGGGCTCATCGCGTCGAGCGTGGCCGTCCGCCGGTTTATCCGCCAGGTGAGCCTGAGCTAGGGGCTCCGAGCGAGGGACTCGCGGGGCGGGGGCGCCCGAGCGGGGAGCGGGGCCGCCGGGAGGCGCCCCGCCGGGCCGCCCGCGGCGCCGATGTGACGAACGGGGCGACGCGCGCGGCCCACGGGTGTCTGGATGGTGCACGATGCCCGCCGAGGTACGTCTCGCACGATCAGGACGTTGCCTCTGTCCACTCGCCCGACTCCCCATGGCCCTCCGCTCTCTGGCGTTCGTCGCCCTCGCCCTCTCCGCCGTCGCGTTCGCCGTTCCCCGGCCCGTCCAGGACGCCGGCACGATCGCCGGCACCGTCACCGACGCCGCGACCGGCGACCCGCTGGTCGGCGCCAACGTCGCGATCCCGTTCCTCGGGGTCGGCGCGGCGACCGACGCCCGCGGCCAGTTCCGCCTCGCGAACGTGCCGCCCGGGACGCACCGCGTGACGGTGTCGTACGCGGGCTACGAGCGCGTCCAGCGCCAGGTCCGGGTGGAGGACGGCGCGCAGGTCGCGCTCGACGTGGCCCTCACGGCCGCCGAGGTGGGCGAGGTCGTCGTCGAGTACGAGCGGCCGCTGAGGCAGCAGGACGCCGCCGGCTCGGTCGAGGTCCGCGGGCGGACGGCCGGGATCGCGGCGCCGTCGCCGGCCCCGCCGCCGCCCGGCAGCGGCTACTACCTCGCCCGCCAGTCGGCGACGGGCGGCGGGCTCCAGCCGCCGCCGGCCGACCGCGAGGGCTACGCGCCCATCGACGAGGTCGGGTTCAAGACGGCCACCGACGCCCCGCTCTCGACGTTCTCCATCGACGTCGACCGCGCCAGCTACGCCAACGCGCGCCGCTTCCTCGCCGACGACCGGCTCCCGCCCGTCGACGCCGTGCGCGTCGAGGAGTTCGTCAACGCCTTCGACTACGCGCTCGACGGGCCGGGCGACCGCGACCGCCACCCGTTCGCCGTCCACACCGAGGTGACCGAGGCTCCGTGGGCGCCGGCCCACCGGCTCGTCCGGATCGGGCTCCAGGGGCGGCGGATCGAGACCGAGGACCTCCCGCCGGCCAACCTCGTCTTCCTCCTCGACGTCTCGGGCTCGATGCAGGCGCCGGACAAGCTCCCGCTGCTCCAGCGCGCGTTCCGGCTGCTCGTCCGCGAGATGCGCCCCGAGGACCGCGTGGCCATCGTCGTCTACGCCGGCGCCTCGGGCCTCGTGCTGCCCTCGACCGACGGGACCGAGAAGGCCGAGATTCTCGACGCCATCGACCGGCTCCAGGCCGGCGGCTCGACGGCCGGCGCCGCGGGCCTCCGCCTCGCCTACGCCACGGCCCGCGAGCACTTCGACCCGGAGGCCACCAACCGCGTGATCCTCGCCACCGACGGCGACTTCAACGTGGGCGTCTCGTCCGACGCCGAGATGCAGCGCCTCATTGAGGAGGAGCGCGAGTCGGGCGTGTTCCTGTCCGTCCTCGGCTTCGGCACGGGCAACCTCCAGGACTCGAAGATGGAGACGCTCGCCGACCACGGGAACGGCAACTACGCCTACATCGACTCGATCCGCGAGGCCGAGCGCGTGTTCGTCCGCGAGTTCGGCGGGACGCTGTTCGCGATTGCGAAGGACGTCAAGGTCCAGGTCGAGTTCAACCCGGCCGAGGTCGCGGGCTACCGGCTCATCGGTTACGAGAACCGGATGCTGGCGGCCGAGGACTTCAACGACGACCAGAAGGACGCGGGCGAACTGGGCGCGGGCCACACCGTGACGGCTCTCTACGAGGTGGTCCCGGCCGGCGTCGAGGTGCCGACGGCCGGCGTCGACGGCCTCCGCTACCAGACCACGCCGACCCTCACGACCGCCGCCCGGAGCGGCGAGCTGATGACGGTCGCCCTCCGCTACAAGCCCGCGACCGGCGCCGGCACGTTCGCCGACGAGTCCGTCCGCCTCGAGGTCGCCGTCGACGGCGCCGACTTCCGGCCGATGCGGCGCGCGTCGGAGGCCACGCGCTGGGCCGCGGCCGTGGCCGAGGCGGCGATGCTGCTCCGCGAGAGCGAGTACGTGCCGGGCGCGACGTGGGAGCAGGCCCTCGACCTGGCCCGTGGCGCCCGCGGCGGCGACGTCCACGGCGACCGCGCCGAGTTCGTCCGCATGATGGAGACCGCGCGGGCGCTCCAGGAGACGGAGGCCGCGCGGCGCGACCGCCCCGTCGCCCTCGGCGACTGATCGACGTGGGGTGGGGCGGACCGCGATCCGCCCCGCCGTCGCGTACGGGAGGGGCGGCCCGGCGGGCCGCCCCCACGTCCACCGGTCCACGGCCGCACCGAGGCGGGCCGCCTCGGTGACGCGCTGGCAGGAGAGGGGCCCAACACCGGCACGGGCCGGAACGCTGGGGCGACGGACGGCGCACGCGAGCGGCCGATGGCACGCGTTTGGATCTGGCGCGTTCATGCCCCTCCCCGGTCCCCCCGCCTCCCCCGTGGCCCTGCCGCCCAACGTCGCCCGCCCCGCCCGCTCGTGGTCGCCCCCGGCGCCCGTCGAGAGGCCCACGCGGAACCCGTTCAAAAAGTACTGGCGGGCCGTCACCGACGACGAGTCGACGTGGGGACGGCGCCTGTTCGTGGCGTTCGGCGTTCCGTTTGGGATCGGCCTGGGCGGATTGGTGCTCGGCGCCGTGGCGTTCGCCGTCTACGCGTGGTCGCTCCTGCCCGAGACGCCCGACGCCTACGCGCTCGCCCGGGCCACGCAGTCGCAGCCGACCGTCGTCGTCGACGTCCGCGGCGAGCGGATCACGCAGTTCGAACCCGAGTTCCGCGAGTGGGTCCCGCTCGACTCGATCCCGACGCACCTCGTCGACGCCCTCATCGCGACCGAGGACCGCGACTTCTACGGCCACGGCGGCGTCGACTACCAGCGGACCGTCGCGGCCGTCTGGAACACGATCCGGGGCGACCGGCAGGGCGGCTCCACGATCACGCAGCAGCTCGCGCGGAACCTGTTCCCCGACGAGATCGGCAACGCGGGGACGATCGAGCGGAAGACGAAGGAGGCCCTCGCGGCGCGCGCCATCGAGCGCGACCACACCAAGCGCGAGATCCTCGAGGCCTACCTCAACACGGTCCCGTTCCTCTACAACGCCCACGGCGTCGAGCTCGCCGCGCGGACCTACTTCGCCTCGCACGCGCCCGACCTCACGGTCCCGCAGTCGGCCATGCTCGTGGCGATGCTGAAGGGGCCGAACCAGTTCAACCCGGTTCGCCACCCCGAGGCCGCGACGGAGCGCCGGAACCTCGTGCTCCGGCTGATGGCCGAGCAGGGCGTCCTCTCCCCGGACGAGCTCGTGACCTACCGCGACGAGCCGCTCGCCATCGACCTCCAGCCGCAGCCGTCGACCTACAGCGCCGCGCCGCACTTCACGGCGGCCGTCCGCCGCGAGCTCGACGCGTGGGCCGTGGCGCGGGGCTACGACGTCGACCGCGACGGACTCGTCGTCCGGACCACGCTCGACCTCACGATGCAGCGGGAGGCCGAGGCCGCGGTCGCCGAGCGCGCCGCCCGGCTCCAGCGGACCGCCGACGCCCAGTGGGGCCGCCGCGTCCCGCGCGCCGCGCTCGACGCCGCCTTCCGCAAGACGACGGCCTACGCCCTCGCCGTCGACGGCGGGATGAGCGAGGCCGAGGCGCTCGCCGAGGTCCGCGCCGACGCCGCGCTGTGGGACTCCGTGGCCCAGACGGTCCGCCGCGTCGAGGCGTCGCTCGTGGCGATCCAGCCCGAGACCGGCGCCGTCCGCGCCTACGTCGGCAGCCGCGACTTCCGGGTCGACGAGTACGACCACGCCGGCGTCGCGCTCCGCCAGCCGGGCTCGACGTTCAAGGCGTTCGTGTTCGCCAGCGCGCTCCAGCGCGGCTACGGGCCCGAGGACGAGATCGAGAGCGGGGCCGCCGAGGTCGAGCTCGACGACGGCACCACGTGGCGCCCGGCCGGAGGCTCGTCGGAGGGCACGCTCGCCGACGCGCTCGCCTACTCCAAGAACGCCGTGACGGCCCGGCTCACGCAGGAGATCGGGCCGCACCGCGTCGCGCTCGTGGCCCAGCGGATGGGCGTCGAGAGCGACCTCGACGTGGTCCCGTCGATCGGCCTCGGCACGAGCCCGGTCACGCTGCTCGAGATGGTCTCGGCCTACGCCACGATCGCCAACGACGGGCTCCGCCGCGAGCCCAAGCTCATCACGCGCGTCGAGACGGCGTCGGGGACGGTGCTCGACACGTTCGGCGGGGCGGGCCGGCAGGCGCTCACGCGGCGCGACGCCCGCAACCTCCTCGACATGCTGCGCGGCGTCGTCGACCGCGGGACGGGCCGGCCGCTCCGCGAGATGGGCGTGACCGGCGACCTCGCCGGCAAGACCGGCACCACGCAGGAGTACGCCGACGGCTGGTTCATCGCCATGCGGCCCGGGCTGGCCGTCGGCGCGTGGGTCGGGTTCAACGACCAGCGCGTCACGTTCCGCTCGAAGGCGACCGGCGAGGGCTCGCGGACGGCGCTGCCGGTCGTCGGCGACTTCCTCCTGCGCGTCCAGGACCGGCTCCCGAACGTGGCCTTCCCGCCGCCGCCCGGCCGCTACGCCGACCTCGAGTTCGACCCCGACGGCGACTCGCTCCTCGTCTCCGAGGCCGACGTCGCCGACCTCACGGCCGAGGACTACGAGTGGGCCTACGGCGAGGACCCCTACGACCCCGTCGAGGTCGAGGTCCCCGACGTCGAGCGGCCGATGGAGGAGCGGCCCGACCTCCGCCAGCCGCCGCCGGCCACGCGCCGGATCGGCTGGGACGGCGACGGCCAGCGGACCGACGCG
>CAXRFJ010000658.1:0-2305 GCA_964229475.1 Rubrivirga sp. | reverse complement strand
GCCCTCTGCGGGCCCGTCAGGGGCGCCCCCGCGGCCGGCGGGCGGGCCGGCGGGGTCGGCGGAGACGCGGCGGGCAGAGTCGATGGGGACGGGCGTGGGGGACGGCGCCGCGGGCCGCGGTGGAGGGCCCGACGGGCGGCGAGGGTGCTACCGGGCGGCGGGCGCGAAGATGCCCGGGGCGCGTTACGAGAGTGTTACCCCGGCGCCGCGCACGGCGCCTTCCGCGGCGCAGCGGGCGCAGGAGGCGGTTCGGCCCTCCCAATCCACCGGCATTTGACCGGCTCCCCGGGGCCGGCCGCCGCGACCGACGGCTAGAGCGTCGCCGACACCTGCACGCGGACCGTCTGGATCACGCGGGCGTCGGCCGGCGCGCGGCCGTCGTAGACGACCGACCCGCGGAGCCGGTCGGTCAGGCCGATCTGGGCGTCGACCCCCCACAGGCCCGAGGTGCCGGGGCCCCGGCCGTCGGTCAGCTCGAACAGGGCGAGCCCGCCGGCCCCCTCCCCGCGCAGCGCCACGGACGAGACCTCGGCCCGCGCCGCCGCCGAGAACCGGCCCGAGCGCGTCCACCGGACCTCCGCCGGCACCCGGGCCACGAGCGCGCCCGTCGGGCGGCCGGGCCCCGCCAGCGCGTCGGAGCGGTCGGCGACGGTGGGCGCGAGCGAGACCGTGACGCGGTCCGAGGGCGTCCACCGCAGCGACGCCTCGACGCCGAGGCTCCCGAGGTCGTACGTCCGGCTGGCGAACGCCTCGCTGACGGTCCGCCGCCGCGACGCGACGAGGGCGAGGCGGCCGTCGAGGCCGGCGCCGAGCGGCGCGAAGGCCTCCGCCCGGCCGGTCTGGACGAGCCGCGTCTCGAGCCCCGCCGCGAGGCGGCTGGTCGACCGCGTGTGGTCGGCCACGAGCCGGGCCCCGCGGTCCGGGAGGTCCGGGAAGAGGCGGACCTCCTGCTCGACGCGGAGCCGCCCGTCGACCGTGCCCGCCTCGGCGCCGCCCTCGGTGTTCTGGAGGACCGAGGGGTCGAGGAGGAGGACCCGGAGCACGTCGCGCTCGCGCGTCCGCTCGCGGACGTCGAGCACGGTCCGGAAGGCGACGGCGCGGAGGGCGCGGGCCAGCGGCCCCTCCCCTGCCGCGAGCCGGCCCGGCCGCGTGTCGAGGCGGAGCCCGACGCCCACGCCGACGGTCGGCACCAGCTCGGTGCCGGGGACGAACGTGCGGAGGTAGGTCCCTTCGAGCGGCGTCGTCTCGGGGACGAACTCGTCGAGCTGCGCGACCCCGTCGGGCTCGCCGGCGCGGGACTCGCCCTGGCCGTCGCGCCAGACGAACTCGCCGAGGTCCTGGCCTACGAGCACGTAGGTCTCCTGGAGGATCGGCGCCCGCTCCGTGAGCGCGTCGTAGACGAGCCGGCCGTCGAGCGCGCCCCCCCACAACGACGCCCGCGTCGACGACTTGAGGGCGACCGACTCGGCGTCCTGGCGGCCGAGCAGGCGGAAGTCGTCGCCGTAGCGCTTGCGGCGATACGCGACGCGCCCTTCGGTCTGGACGGCCCCGCCGCGGAGCCGGCCCGACGCCTCGACCGTGATCGCCTCGGCCGCGTCGGCGAGGGGCTCGGTGCCGGTCGGGCCCAGCGGCTCGGCCTCGCGGCGGACCTCGACCGTGGCCTCGCCCTCGGCCCGGCCCACGGCGACGCCGAGACCGGGGCGGACGGCCCAGAAGCCGTACGCGTTCGTCAGGAGGGAGTCCTGGCGGAGCCCGCCGCGCTGGGTCCGCCGCTCGTGCTCGACGGCGAGGCTCGGGCGCGTGAGGCCGACGCGCGTCGCGGCGACGGCCTGGGCCCGGCGGAACTGGCCGCGCCCGAGCTGATCGATGAGGAACCCCGTGCCGCCCGTCTCCGCCAGCGAGCCCTCTAGCGTGAGCACCGTCCCGTCGAGGGTCCCGAGCGTCGCGTCGAGCGCGCCGCGCGTCGAGCGGAAGCCGGCGAGGTCGAGGTGCCCGCCGCCGACCTCCACCTCGGCCAGCCCCTCGCGGGCCCACCGCAGCGCGCCCTCCGTCACGGCCTCGCCGAGCGTGTCGAGCCGGCTGCCGAACGGCGTCCCGCCCCGGGCGAGGTTCCAGCGCCGGTTGAAGTCGACGTCCCGGACCCGGTCGAGCGGGCGGAATGCGTCGGCGCGGTCGCGGCGGACGACCTCGCCGGACAGCGCCCCGCCGGCGACCTCGACGGCCGCCAGCCGCAGGCCGACCTGGCGCGCTTTCTGCTGCTGGCCGACAGCCTTGGCCTGGCCACGCTGGGCCGCTGCGACGCGCC
>CAXRFJ010000657.1:0-4187 GCA_964229475.1 Rubrivirga sp. | reverse complement strand
CGAGCGCGACGCCGAGCAGCGTGCCGCTGCGGAGGGGCAGCGAATCGCACTCGACCGACGAGCGGCTGTGCTCGAACGCCTGATGGCTGCGGTCGAGCATCGGGCTGCCGTCGTCGATCGCGACGCGTGCGCCCCACGTCGCGCCGCCGTCCTCGGAGACCGCCAGCCGGACGCCGGGGCCGCCGCCCTCGGAGTACCACGCGAGCGCCACGCGGCCGGCCCGCCCCGCCAGCGCCGGGCCGTTGACGGGGCACCCCGGGATCGTCCAGCCGTCGGGGTGCGGGATCGCCGGCTCGGTCCAGGCGCCGTCCACGAGGCGGACGACGGCGACGTCGCGGACCTCGGCGTCGCTCCGGTCGCGGTAGGCGACGACGAGGCCGTCGGGCGTGGCGACGGCGGCGGTCGGGCAGCAGTCGCAGGTCCGGGCGTCGAGCTGGGCCTCGTCGGTGAGGGCCCCGCTCACGTCGAGCGCGGCGTAGCGGAGCGTCATGGCCCCGCCGCCGTGGTCGTGGCCGCCCTGGTTCCGCCCGTCGAGCCACACGAAGCCGGTCCGGCCGTCGGGCAGCGGGACCGCCGAGACGAACCCGTGCTCGGCCGCGGCGCCGTCGTCGTGGAGGAGCCGGGGCTCGGACCACCCGCCCCAGCCGGCCGCCGCCATCTGGCGGGCCGCCGCGTCGTAGGCGTAGGGCGAGTCGCCGTCGGGGTGGCGCGGCAGCGTGTGGGCGACGAGCCGGCCGTCAGCGGTCTCGACCACGCCCGGCGTGTCGGCCCAGTTGACGAACCAGTCGGCGCCCTCGGCGGCCGTGCGGGCGTCGGTCCAGCGGTCGCCGTCCCAGCGGGCGTAGCGGAGGGCGTGGCCGCTGTCGGCGGGCTCGACCCACGAGAGCAGGGGGCGGCCGGTGCCGTCGAGCGCGAGGCGCGGCGCGAGGGCGCCCGAGTCGGCCGGGACCGGGACCTCGCCGGCCGCGACCGGCGCCGCCGCAGGCGCGTCGTCGGCCGGGCCGGGGGCGTCGGCGCAGGCCGCCAGCAGGAGGACGGCGAGGAGGGCGGGGCGGACCCCCGCGGTGGGCGGCGTCGGCATGGGCGCAGGATACGCCGGCCGCCTACGCCCCGCCGCGATCGGTCGGCCAGTCCCACCCGCTCCGGCGGACGAGCGCGAGCAGCCGCCGCCGGCCCTGCGACCGGTCGTCGCACCGCTGTTGGACCTCGGCGGCGTGGACCCCGAGCTCGGCGGGCGCCGCCGGCACCGGCGGCGGGTCGTCGGCGGCCCCGATGAACACGCCGTGGACGGTGTCGAGGTAGCTGCCGAGGGCGTTCTTGAGCTCGGCGAGGGCGACGGGGTCCGGCCGGCGGTCGGCCGGGAGGATCTCGAGCAGGAGGACCGCGTCGGACAGCGCGGCGAGGTTGGGCGCGAGGGACGTGTCGCGCTCGCCGCTCTCGAAGTAGTGGAGGACGGGGTAGACCAGGTGCCGCTCGGTGTGGAGCGAGAGGTCGGACGCGAGCCGGAGGGCCTGGCGGCTCATGCCGGCCGGGGCCTCGGCGGCGAGCGCCGCGATCTGGCCCCCCGCCGGCCCGAGCGCGGCGATCGACGCGGCCAGCTGCCGCTTGCTGACCGTCGCCTGGAGCACCGGGAGGAGGTACGTGATGGCGAGCGTCACGAGGAACAGCCCGTTCAGCGACGCCAGCGCCGTGAGGACGCGCCAGAGGTCGCCGGCCGGGACGAAGTCGCCGGTGCCGAGCGTGAACAGCGTGAACCCGACGAAGTAGACCCGCTCCCAGAGGTCGGCCGGGGCCCGGCCGGTGGAGGACACGACGCCCTCCGGCGGGGCCGAGAACGCGAGCGCCCACCCGGCCCACAGGAGCCCGATCCAGAACGCGACGGTCGCGAGGAGGACCACGGCGCCGGCCGCCTTCCGGCGCCGGGCGCGGGGGCCGGCCCGCCACGTCAGCGCGCCCCAGACCGCGGCCGCGAGCCGGCGGCTGAGCGGGCCGCCGCCCTGGGCCGAGAGGGTGGTCCAGAACGCGTCCAGCGTGACGGCCGCGACGACGGTCAGCCCGCCGATGACGAGGGGCTCTCGCACGGGCGCGCTCGCTACGGCTGGGTGTTGCCCTCGACGTGGGCGAAGACGGCCCCGTCGCCGGCCTCGTCGAACACGACCACGTCGTACGGGTCGCGGCGGTCGCCCTGCTCCATGCCCGGCGAGCCGATCGGCATGCCCGGGACGGCGAGGCCGCGCGCGGCCGGCCGCTCCTCGAGCATCCGCGCGACGTGCTCGGCCGGTACGTGGCCCTCGACGACGTAGTCGCCCACGACGGCCGTGTGGCACGACGAGAGGTGCCCGGGCACGCCGAGGCTGTCCTTCACGGCGCCCATGTCGTCGCGGTCGACCGACTCGACCCTGAAGCCGGAGGCCTCCAGGTGCTCCACCCACATCGCGCAGCAGCCGCACGTGGGGCTCTTGTAGACGGTCACCGTCGGCGCGTCGGCCGGGGCGACGACCGAGGCGGGGACGGTCGCGGCCGCGGGGGGCTCGGCCGCCGGCTCGGCGGGCGCGGCCGGGGCGTCGTCGACGCGGCAGGCGGTGAGGGCGAGGAGCGGGAGGAGCAGGAGCAGGCGCATGGGTCGTCTAGTCTTCGGAACCGGGGGTGAGGGCCTCTTCAACCTCAGAGGTCGCGTCGGCCGTGCCGGTCGTGGGGGAAGGTTGGGTGCGTTCGACGGGCGGCGTGACCTCGGCGTCGAGCGGCTCGATGGTCTCGGCGTCGCCGCCGAGCGGGGTGGCCTGGGGCGCGCCGTCGGCCTCATAGTAGCCGTCGCCGGCGGAGTGGACGGCCGAGGCGCCGTCGGGGCGGCCTTCCCAGGTGCAGCCGGCGAGGAGGGCGAGGGCGAGGAGGGCGGAAAAGCGGAGGGGCATCGGAGCGGGAGCGGGAGGGGCCTCGTGTGACGCCCCCCGCCGGTCGGGGTTCAGGGCCGGAGGGAGAGGAGGGCGTCGAGGGCCCGGTTCGCGGCGAGCGTGCGGGGCCGGCCCGCCGGCCGGGCGTACCGCTCGGGCAGCCCGACCCGCACGGCCCGCGCCGCCCACTCGTCGTCGTCCGCCGCCGCCCGGTCGACCGAGGCCGGCATGTAGTCCCGCATGGCGCCGTTCTCGAACCGGTACCACGCGGACGGGAACCGGAACGTCAGGCGGCCGCCCTGCGCCTCGTACAGCGGGTTGACGGCCACCGTCCCCGCGAGGTGGGGCCAGGACGGGAACGGCCCGTGCTCCCGGAAGAGGGGGCCGCCGTCCACGACGTAGTACAGCCACTTCTCGCCCTCGACCGCGCCGCGGGCGGACGACGCGGAGAGATCGGGGCCGCGGCCGTCGAGGTAGCGGGCGAGCAGCTCGGCCTCGGTCCGGACGCGCCAGGGCGCGTCGCCGAACAGGGCCGCGTAGCCCTCGGGGTCCCACTCGGCCGACTCGTGCGGCGCCACGTTGGCGTTGCCGACCGTCGCCAGGAGGAGGGGCCCGTCGGCCACCCGGCGGAGCTCGGCGAGCGTGGCGGCCTTGTCCTCGAAGTAGTGGAAGGCGTCGGAGCAGAGGGCCGCGCCGGCGGACGCGGGGCGGAAGGGGAGCGGGGCGTTGGCGTCGGCGCAGACGAACGCGGCGCCGGGCGCGACGTAGTGGCGGGCGAGCCACGCCTGGTGGACGTTCTGCTCGACCCCGACGGCCGCGTGCCCGGCCGCCGTCAGCGAGTGGAGCACGTGCCCGTACCCGCAGGCGAGGTCGAGGACGGGCCGGTCGTCCGGCGGGAGGATCGACGCGAGGCCGAGCGTCGCGAGGTGCCGGGGCTGGCCGAAGCGGAAGAAGAAGTAGCAGAACGGGTCGTAGGGGACCGCGCCGTGCCAGTAGAACGCGGCCATCCAGTCCTCGGCCGTGAGCCGGTCGCGGGCCGCCAGCCGCCGCCGCGTGCCGCGCCTCCGGAAGCGGAGGCCGGCGCGGCGAGTCGCGCCGCGCTTGCTGAGCCGGAGCGTGATGTTGAACCGGTTGAGGGGCCACGGGCAGAACGGCGTGGTGAGGCACCCGACCAGCGCGTCGAGGCCCCGCCCGTCGCGGATCTGGCGGACCACGTCGTCCGCCTCGTCGCCCTCGGCCACGACCTCGTGGTCCGTGATGGCGCGGTGGGCGAGGGGGCCGCGCCGGAGGATAGAT
>CAXRFJ010000656.1:0-2099 GCA_964229475.1 Rubrivirga sp. | reverse complement strand
CCGCTCAGCCGGCGATCTTGTCCGTGAAGCGGACGAGCCGCTCGGCCTGGTGCCGGATGGCCGCCAGCGAGGCGTCGTCGACGGCGTCGCTGTTGGCCGTGACCGTCGTGCCGTAGGGGTTGCCGCCGGCGTTGAAGACCGAGCCGTCGGTGTAGCCGGGCGGCACGAGGACGCAGCCCCAGTGCATGGCCGTGACGTAGAGCGTGAGGAGCGTCGTCTCCTGCCCGCCGTGCGGGTTCTGCGCGCTGGACGTGGCCGTGAACGTCTTGTCGGCCAGCTTGCCCTCCTGCCAGATCGGCCCGAGCGTGTCGATGAACGACCGCATCTGGCTGGCCGCGCCGCCGTAGCGCGTCGGCGCCGAGAAGAAGTAGCCGTCGGCCCACGCCATGTCGTCGGTCGTGACGACGGGGACGTCGGACTCGCGCTCCTTCTGGGCGGCCCACGCCTCCTGGGCCTGGACGACCTCCTCGGGCGCGGTCTCGGCGACCTTCCGGAGGCGGACCTCCGCGCCGGCGGCCTCGGCGGCGTCGGCCGCGGCCTGGGCCATCGCGTGGTTGTGGCCGTAGGTGGAGTAGTAGACGACGAGGATCTTGGACATGGCGGTGCGGGAATGGGAGGCGTATGCCACCCGGCGCGCCGGCCACGGTTCCGATAGTCGTTCCAACAAGCAGTCAGGGCCGGCCTGATCCTGCGCTCCCCCACCGGCCGCAGCGCGCGCCTCGCCCCGCGACGCGCGCGACGTCTCCGCCCTCTCCCGCCTCGGCACCGGGCCGGCGGATCGGCGCGGGCGGGCGGGCAGAGTCAGGCCGCGACCGGCTCGCCCTCCGGCAGCCCCATCGCGTCGACGAACGCCTCGATCGCGTGCCACACCACGTCGAACGGGGCGAACGGGAGGTCCGGCTGGTCAGCGCGGAGCGCGCGGTAGCCCTGCTCGGCGAACGTCCGCACGCCCTCGGCCCGGAACTGCGCCCGCGTGATGGGGAGGTACTCCGGCCACGAGGCCATCTTGGCGAGGAGCGCCTCGCGCACGACGTCGGGGTCGGGGACGAACGGGGCGACGGACAGGGCGAACCAGAGGTCGTAGACGTCCGAGTGGCGGACCTTCCCGCGGCGGCGCTGCTGGAGGAGCACCTTGAGCTTGTCGGCCACGACGTCGTCGAGCGTGGACGCGAGGACGGGCACGCCGTCGATCCGCGCGAGCGCCGTGTGGCAGACCCGCTCGCACAGCGTGACCTGGACCTCGACCGCGCCCTCGGCCGGCTCGTCGTCGTCGGTCCGGTAGTCGACCTCGGCGAAGACCGTCGGCAGGAGCTCGCTCCACTTGTCGACGCGGAGCGCGGCCTCGGCGAGCCCGAAGCGCGGGGCCGTCTCGGTGAGCGCGGCGGCCAGCCGGTCGCAGACGTCCTGAAGCGTGGCCCGGTGCGCGTCGGTCAGCGCGTTCTCGTGGGCGCGGACGTGGTTGAGGTCGATGTCGTCGGACGCGCGCGGGGAGCCGTAGACGCGCTGGAGCACGAGGCCGCCCTTGAGGACGTAGTCGCGGGCCAGGTCGTCGTGGCGGCGGAGGGCGGCGAGGACCGCGAGGCGGGCGCGTTGGTCGGGCGTGGGGGGCGGCAGGGTGGGCACGGTCGTCATGCGGCGTCTACGCACGAGCCCCACGCGGGATCGGGCGCGCGCGCCGTAGGTTTGGCGTTTCGCCGCCCCACCACCGCACCGTCCCCCCGATGCCGACGTCCCGGCTCCGCAGCATGACCGGCTTCGGCCGTGGCACGGCCCGCGAGGGCGCCGCCGAGGCCACCGTCGAGGTCCGGACCGTCAACGGCCGGTTCGCCGAGGTCACCGTGCGCGGGCTCGGCGAGCTGGCCGAGCACGAGGCCGCGGTCCAGGGGCTCGTCAAGGAGGCCATCGAGCGTGGCAACGCGACCGTCCACGTCTCGGCGACCGCGGGCGACGGCGACGCCGGGCTCCGCGTCGACGCGGCGGCGGCGGCCCGCCACGGCGCGCTCCTCCGCGAGGCCGCCGAGGCCGCCGGCCTCGGCACCGGCGCCGTCACCCTCGCCGACCTCTTGCGCGCCGGCGACGTCCTCGTCCCGGCCCCGCCC
>CAXRFJ010000655.1:0-4154 GCA_964229475.1 Rubrivirga sp. | reverse complement strand
CGGACATGACCTCGGCCGCCTCCTTCACCGTCGCGCCGACCTCGACCGTCGGCGGCTCGGCGCGGAGGACGCTGCCCAGCGTCGTGTCGAAGAGGAGGAACGCGCCGGACGCGTCGATGTCCTCGTCGAGCGTCCGGACGTAGCGCTTGATGTCGGCCTCGAAAAAGGCCCGGAACGTGTCGTTCTCCTTGACGAGCCGCTGGAAGCTCTCGGCCGCGATGAGCGCGCACGACGTCTGCTCGACGGCCCGGGCCTCGTACGGGAGCGCGCCGCCCTGGAGCAGGCCGTAGGCCCCGAAGTGCGCCCCGGCGCCGGCCATGTTGACGGTCCGGCTGCTCTCGGCCTCCTCGAGGCGGACGAGCCCCTCGGTCACGACGTAGAGCGCGCGGTGGATGTCGTCGCCCTGCTGGAGGATGACCTCGCCCGGGGCGTACAGCTCGAGCGTCATCTTCTGGAGCAGCGACTGGCGCTCCTCGTCGGAGAGGACGTCGAACGGTTCGGTCTCGGCGAGGAGCTCGGCGATCTGGGCGGAAAGCGACGGGGCCATGCGGACGGGCGGGTAGAGAGGGGCCGGGCCGCTAGGACGCGACGCCGCCGGGCCGGATCCCCCGCCGCCCGCCCGGGGCCCGGAGAGTTGGCCGAGACGTCAAGCCCCCGGGCCGGCGCCCGCCCGTTCTTGCGGGTCGCCCCCCGCCTCGCCCCATGCCCGCCTGGTCCGCCCGCCTCCGCCAGCTGTTCGCCGCCGCGCTCTACGACGCGCCGGCCGGCGACCGGATGTTCAACCCGTACCGCGACACCGACGGGCACGACGCCCCGGGCGCCCCCGCCCTCCGCCGCGCCAACCTCGAGGCCGCCGTCGACGCCGTGGCCGCCGCCGCCTCGGGCGCGTGTCCGGAGGTCCTCGTCGTGGCCGAGGCGCCGGGCCCGTGGGGCTGCCGCTTCTCGGGCATCCCGTTCACGAACGAGCGCCAGCTCCTCGACCCGGCCTTCCCCGTCGACGGCCGGCCGACGTCGCTCCGATTCGCGGAGTCCGGCGAGCCGATCAACGAGTACAGCGGCTCGATCTACTGGGACGCCATGCTCCCCCACTGGGGCCGGTTCTGGACGTGGAACGCCGTCCCCACGCACCCGCACAAAGAGGGCCAGCCGCTCACGATCCGGACGCCCGGCGTCCGCGAGGTCCGGCGCTGGCACGACCTGCTGGCGGGCGTGGTGGCGATCACCGAGCCGCGCGCCGTCGTCGCCGTCGGGCGGAAGGCCGAGGGCGCGCTCGACGCCATCGGCGCCGATCCGACCTACGTCCGCCACCCGTCGCAGGGCGGGGCGACGTTGTTTCGAGAGGGGATCGCCGAGATCTGGGAATCGCTCAGCTGACCGGCGCTACTCGGCGCGCGGAATCAGCAGCAGCCGGGTCTGGCGGCCGTCGAGGTAGGTCACGCGCTCGCCGTCGAACACGGCGTCCTCCTCCAGCATGAACCGGACACGTTGGCCGCCCCACTCGGGCACGGCGACGGCCGCGTTGAGCTCGATGGAGTGGGCCGTGCTCGGGTACAGCGGGTAGTCGCCGCGGCCGGGGACGCCGCCCTGCTGGTCCCAGAGCCCGATCGTCGGGCCGGCGGCGTGGCCGTGGAACCCGATCGGGTGCGTGTAGATGGTCGCGTCGAGCCCGTCGGCGGCGGAGGCCGCGAGGGCGGCGGCGAGGATCTCGTTGCCGGTCCGCCCCGTGGCGAACGCGCCCGTGAGGTGGTCCTGCACGCGGTTGGCGGCGGCGAGGCCGGTCACCAGCCCGGCGGGCGCGGCCGTCTCGCCGGGCCGGAGAACGTACGCCATCTGCTGGGTGTCGGTGTGGAGGCCGAGGTATACAATCCCGAAGTCGACCCAGACGAGGTCGCCGGGACGGATGACGGTCGAGGCGTCGCGGCTCGAGAAGTCGCCGTCGCGCTCGCCCGCCTCGGCCCGCTGGACGGAGACGCCGGGGTGGAACCACGCGTCGAGGCCGAGTGCACGGACGCGGTCGCGGTACCACCACGCGAGGTCGTCGGTGGTCGTGACGCCGGGCGTGATGGCGGCCTCGCTGAGCCCCTCGTGGAGGATCGACCGCGCGAGCCGGACGACGGTCGGGTAAACGGCCAGCTCCGCAGGCGTCCGCGTCTCCAGCCAGCCGACCGCCAGGTCGTCGGCGGGCACGACGCGCGGGCGGTACGCCTCGGGGAGCGCCGCGAGGAGCCCGTCGGCCTCGGAGTCCGTCATCCCGTCGGCGAGGGCGAACGTGGCGGACCGGTTCACGGCGATGGCCGCGGGGTCCCGCTCAGCCACGATCTCGGCGACGCGCGCCCACTGGTCGGGCTGCGCCTCGGGGTCCCACGCCCGCGGGAACGGGCCGACGTCGTAGCGGGCGACGGCCAGGCGCTCGACGCGCTCGCCGTCGTCGTGGAACACGAGGACCGTCCGCCGCCGGGCCGACTGCCACGTTGCGGGGAGCATCGTCTCGAGCACCGGGTCCTCGTTGTACTCGCGGCCCGACACGATCCACAGGTCGACCCCCGCCCGCTGCATCAGACCGGGGACGACCGTGTCGAGCCGGTCCTCGAGCCACGCGTCGCGGGCCTCCGCACGTTCGCGCATCGAGAGGACGCCGGGGCGGTCGGCCTGCGCCCACGCGAGCGGGGCGGCGAGGAGCAGGAGGACGGCGAGTCGGGCGACGGGCATGTCGGGGTCGGATCGGGTCACCGAACCTCGCGCCCTCCGGGCCCGCTCGCCAACGGAATCGCGGCCCCGCCCGCCGCGGCGCCGAGGCGGGGGCGGCTACACCCAGAGCGACCCGATGAGAGCGGCCACCCCCACCGCGACCCACTCCGGCGGGAGCGCACGCACGACGCCGAGGACCGCGCCGAGGCTCCGGCTCTCACCCGCGGCCTCGCGGACCCCCGCCCGGACGCTCAGCACGACCCCGAGGAGGAGCCAGGTCACGAACATGGAGAGGACGGCGAGCGCGAGCATCGGTGCCGGGGACGGGCCGCCTCGAACGACGCCCGCCGCCGTCAGGTCCCGGCGCCGAACCGCGGGATCGCCTCGACGAACGCCCAGCCCTCCGGCCCCGCGACGCAGCAGTACCGCGCCGCCCCGTTGTCCACGACGAGGACGGGCGCCGCGAGGACGGCGTTGTAGCGCGCGAGCTGGTCGAACGTAGCCTGCGTGATGGCGACGCCCGGGGCCTTGCACTCGGCGAGGAGCGCCGGCCGCTGGTCCCGGCCGTAGGCCACGACGTCGGCCCGCCACGTCTTGCCGCCGTACGCGACGCCGCGCTCGACGGCGAGGAGGCCCGCCGGGTAGCCGAGGCCGAGGAGGTCGACGAGGAGTCGCTGGCGGACGCCCTCCTCGGGCGTCAGCGCGACCCACCGGCGGCGGACCGGGTCGTGGACCAGCGTCCGCCCGCCGTCCGTCCGCGTGCGGAGGCCGCCGCCGTCGCTCACGCCGCCGCCTTCTCGGCCCGGCGGAGGAGCGCCCGGTACGCGCCGACCCAGTGGTCCGCGTCGCGCGTCATCTTGGCGATCGTGACGTCGGCGAAGCGCGGGATGAGGCTCACGAGGACCGGCACGACGGCGTCCCAGTCGCCGGCGACGGCGAGCGCTTCGAGCTCGTCGGCCGCCTGGGGCGCCCAGCGGTAATCGGCCCGGAGTTTCTCGGACTTCCGCCAGTAGTTCCGGTCGTCCCAGGATTGGGCGGCGTCCTCGATGGTCTCGCCGATGCCGCGGAGGTGGTAGGCGAGGAACGCGACGAGGTCCTTCGACTCGGGGTCGAAGTTGCCCGACGCGAGGCTCGGGCGCTCGGCGAGCAGCCGGAGGGCCTCGGCGGACGCGCGGGTGTGCGCGCGGCGGCGCTTGGCCGGCGTCTCGCCGGCGTGGATGATGCGGGCCACAGGAGGGTCGGGGGGAGACCGCGCCAAGGTACGGGTCGGGGCGTCGGTGCGTCGGTGCGTCGGTGCGTCGGTGCGTCGGTGCGTCGGTGCGTCGGTCAATCGGCGGCTCGCCGCGCGCCCGCGCCGCGCGGCGGGCCACGTCGACCCCGCGTCGACGGCCCTCGTCGCGGTCCTCGCCTCCCCCCTCCGCGGCCGCGGCGAGACCAGCGAGGCCGCCGCCCACGCCTGGGACGAC